>JAQICU010000290.1 GCA_027858325.1 Candidatus Cloacimonadota bacterium | reverse complement strand
GCTTTATATATATAAAAATATTAAATTGTTTAAAAAGAATAATTATATTGACTAAATAAAGTAGAATCATAAAAAGTAACAGATATAAAGGAGGAAAAAATGTTAAAGAAGAAAAGTGCAATATATTTAATAATTGTAACTCTTATGGTACTTTTAATACTGACATCTTGTGATGCTAGAAAGGGAACACTAAATGCTAATTTACAACCTTATATTACAATAACAAATTATTTTGGTGTAGATGGTGACTCTCTAATTACAGAGTCTCAATTATTCCAGCAAACTATTCAGTGGAGCGGTACTGATGAAGATGGCGTAGTTGAAGGATATGCATTTAGAGTACTGAATGAAGATGAAGAACCAATTGCTACTCCTGGCTATGATGTAATAGATGAGGAAGGCTGGGTTAAATTTTATACACCGAACGCTAATATCGACATCCCATTGAATGAATCTGCAGAGACTACAATATGGAAAGACCTGGCTTATGCAACAGTTAACTTCCCTGCTGCTGATGCAAATGGAGATAGTGCCAATGTAGTTAGTATTTTTGAAGTGAAGTGTAAAGATAATTCTCAAAATGAGAGTGCAGCAGCCAGAAAGTATTTCCAGGCTCATTCTAATACTCCCAGTGCTTTGCTAAAATCAAATATTAAAGGAGAAACTATTGGCACTGCTATTTTTTTCGAATTTATGATGAATGATGGTGATCCGTACGTTGGAGAAATTCCTTATTATTTTGACTATAAATTAGAAATGAGAGATCTGGATGGAAATATTATCACTGAAAACGACGGTGGGTATAATGATGAGTGGATGTCTACACTTGGAAATGCAGATGTTACATTAGCTCTTCATAGTGCATTAAATGGAAACGCTCTTATTCCTAACACATTAGTGGATGATATTCCTCAAGACTCTACTTTCATCCGGATAAAAGCTATAGATACTGCACTTATAGTATCAAATGAAACAGAGGCATCATTTATTGTTAAGGAAGGATTCTATCCAGGCACAATAATTTATTTTGGTGAAGGAGATTCAAATAAAAACGGAACTTATGCACTTGGAACCAACCATTTTGCAACCTATATCCCTGAAGGAAGCACAGCTATTTTACCATCTATTCAAACCTCTGATGGAGTTCATTATGCTACAGCATTCTGGTATAATGGTGAGGAAAAATATAGTGCAATCGGGAGTAGCGACTATAAAACCTATATGAGATGGGGATATTATGGTGAATTTGAAAGTGATAATCCCTACAAACGAAGATATGATGAAACTAAAGATGAGCTGACAGGTAATACGTATTATTGTGAAATTGTTGGCTATGATATCAGGCTTGATGGAGAACCATACTACTATCCACCTATTCCAGCTGAAGGTGATCATCTTCAGGTTGATGATGATGGTAAAGAATGGCTGCGTGTAGGCGTCGACTATCCCATAGGTCAATCAACTACAGTAACATTAACAAGTTTTGGTGGATCTCTAGATGATTTGTACGGGGAACATACTTTTGAAGTTAGAGCTATTGACCTTCAGGGTGCAGTAGATCTCACTCCGCATGAATTTAATTTTACAGTAGCAGCACCAATTTCTAAAGAAGAAAAATCAGGTGTATTGATTATTGACGATGATGGTATATACACTAATGTGTTACCCGGTCCATATGTCGATTCATTTTACACTTATATAATTTCAGATTATGTAACTGAACATGGCTTAATTAATAGAGAAGAATTAAATTTAATGATGGTTGATAATGCAATGGGTGGACTTCATCATGGTAAGTCTATTATTGCAACAACTGATATTCAGCAGTATAAAGCAATAATATATCACTCGGATAATGGACCAGAAGAGTTTGATTTTTGGAAAGAATATGAATCCCTAATGATTTTTTTATCACAAGGTGGTAACCTGATATTAAGTGGAGGAAGTAATCTTGAGTATATAAGTGGACGATGTTCTGATAATGGTTTTGATATTTTTGAAGATTACTTTGGTATTCCTATGAATAACGAAAATGCAATTGGTAAAATACCAACAAGTGTACAATACTTAAACAATCCATTCTTTATTGGAGCTATAGCTGAAGAAGATCTTAATGATATTGACCTATTATTGCCTAATCCTTTTAACCTTACAGTAAATCTTGTTGAAGGTCTTCAACCAGTAGCTTACTTCAATGATTTTGATTCTGAAGTAATATATAATTTCGGTTGCAGACCTGTTGGTCAAGGCAATTACGAGCCTTCACAAACAGAGTTTGATGAATACAATGGGAAACCGGTAGCATTAAAAAAGGTATCTGATAACAACTCATGCTTTATATTCGGATTCCCTCTTTCTTTTATGGAACCGGAACAAGCTAAATCTATGATGACTCAAATATTAAATGATCTTCCGTAAATAAATAATAGATTAAAAGTGATGTTGGGTTTCCTGCATCACTTTTTTTATATACTTGTTTTCCCAATATCTAATACATTGCATGATTTTAAATAATTCTCTTTCTTTTGTTCGTCAATTAATAAATGTACACGTTTAACGCCGGTATATATCAGGACAGGTGTTATGTATTATTTGTTAATATTCCAAACTCGACCCCCAATCTTCAATCTGTGTAATCCCTTTTCATTCCACGAGGTTAAACCGTATAGCAAGATTTAAAGTAACCACTATAAATGTTCAGACTGAGTTATAATGTAGAGAAATAGATATTCAATTAATACTGAGAATAACAGCAATTTGGTAAGCGTTGAGGGATATTAAAACTGGTCCAGTTTTCTTCCTTTCTTATTTCATACTTAGTTCATCGAAGTATAAAGGTATCTTTCAACTATTCTTTCAGATCTCCGATGAGCTATCTTCAACAGAAACAAACCTACCTCATCTGACGTCTACTGCAAGGAACTGTAAGACTAATGGAATATAAATCATGAGAAGCTGTGGAAAAACGAATCATATCCCCAGCAGATTCACCTAAATTTATCTCTTAACTAATCCGTTGGTAGTCAAAGTAAACCGTTTTGAGTTGTTTTTTTAATATTTCACTCACCAGCCCACGATTTTAATCGTGGGTGCAAAAATATAATATCCCAATTAGAACATACAGAATCGAGATATCTGTATTCGATAGGATCACAAATCAAGATTAAAACCTTCAATTGTATGTAGGGACGATTATCCTTAATCGTCCGATGAGTTTTCCGGTCAATTCGGGAAATTGACCCTTAGATATGGAAATATAAAACACTGCTTATCGGTCAATTTGGGAAATTGACCCTACAAAATTAGGATGTTTGCATTACTTCATTTTGATTAGTTCAACTTGCCAACGAGTAATAATAAACAAAAAGCCCCGGCAAACCGGGGCTAATAGCTTATTGTTAACAGCTTGATGCTATTTCATTAGGAAGAGAAGTTGTCTGACCACTTGTAAGTGGTCAGACTAAATTCCCTTATTTCATAAGGATCATTTTCTTTGTAGAAGAGTAGTTTCCTGATTTCATTTTGTAGAAATAGATACCACTTGATACTTTTTGATTGTTGTCATTTGTACCTTCCCAAACAAGAGTATAATCACCAACTGTCATATGTTCGTTAAGAAGAGTTTTAACTTTCTGACCTTTTATGTTGAATACTTCGATAGAGACATTACCTTCCTCTACCATATTGTAAGCTATTGTTGTAGTTGGATTGAAAGGATTAGGATAATTTTGTGCCAGAAGTTCGGCCTTTGGTGTCACAGTTACATCATCAGAAGAAGTAATATATTCTCCTTGGAATTCAAGATCTAAGGCACCATAGTATAGTGGATTATCAGTCCAAAGTTGACCTCCTATAGGATTAGCTATTGAACCGTAATCCAGATCATCCATAAATACAAAATGAAGTTTTGCATGATAGTTACCAGGCTCATTACTGAGAATTTCAAGCTCGTTTGCAAGTGAAATTTGTGTAGGTATCATACCTTCAAATTCTGGTGCATAGTTGCCGTCAAAGTGGCCAGTACTATCTATCACTGCATCGAGCGGATTGCCATTGATATATCTGATATCTGACCAAGTATCACCATTATCATCAGAGATACTTATGCAAAGTTCTGGTTGCTGAACCCAATCATCGTATCCAGGTTCTTCAAAATGTGCTTCTTGAAGTTTTGCACCATCATACCATACATTAACAAGCCAGTTTCCATTAGAAACCATTTTGTTGTTTGCTTCATGGAAATATGCATCTTGGTAGTCACCTATAAAGAACCAACTTGGAGCAGATGTTGTAAGAATTGGCATTCCATCTAATTCTCCACCAGGGTCATCAACATATGCATCAGTTTCACCATCTTCATCAAGGTCAAAACCATTTGCCAATATATCATCTGCAGGATCAGCACCTTGAATATCCATATCGTAGAAACTGAATTCACCGGTATCTATATCAAAACTGAAGTTTTTAGGGTAGACAATAGCTGGATAATATTGAGCTGGAACTAAATTCATATTCTCTACTGAGTCATAAGTTACACCAGCTTGCCATACAACTTTTGAATGGTCATCTGTAAACGCACCATTGTAATGAGCTAAATCCCAAGTAGGGACTATATACATTTCAGCTTCTGAACCATCTGCATTTTCAAAATAGAAACGATTGGGATCATTTTCATAAGCTGGGTTTTCCAGTGGCTGCTTCAGCTCTTGAGTATATTTGGTAAATGTTGCACCATAATCATCACTGTACAAAGCAAAAAGAGAATCAGCTACAACACATATTGAACCAAAGAAAACAACTTGACCATCAACTTCACTTACTAACAGATCTTTATTTACATTGGCAGTACCATTATATTCTATCTCATCAAAAAATGGAAATGATTGCACAGTCCAATCTAGATCTGAGTAAGCCTCTAGATCTAAAGGATCAAAATCTGCATACAAATAAAGGCAGTTATTACTGGATGGATACATATTTCCGTATGCATGAGCTCTTTTGTGTCCATCTTCAGGAGATGGTCCAACCCAAAATTGAGGCCAGATAAATTCATCAATCTCAGATCCAGTGAATGGAATGCTCATTTCCGGATTATCTATCAGAATAAATGGTGATCTCCATGATCCGGCAGAACCAGTAGCATGGAATAACGTATAAGACATATTAGAGTCATAACTAAGATCTGATTCAGTAACTGAATGCCATGCTACAAAGGCATCACCCGTATAAGGATCAACTGCACAATTAGCATAACCTTCTCTAATGGAAGGATCAGAGGTAATAGCACTACTCTGACCAAGTGTTCCATCCGAATTAATATAGCTAAAATAAGCTCTACGATCTGTACCAGTTGCTTGTGTTTCTGAACGCATGTAACTTACATACATTCCACCGGCAGGATAACCAACTGGTTGTGAAATTTCAGGCTGTAAATTTAAGTTATGTCCAGTGTAACCGAAAGACATATAGTCATAATAAGAACTTGTTAAAAAAGTAAAGTCTTCATTACTACCATTTTGAATAAAAGAATATTCTGGTGCAGGATCTTGATCCCTATTCACATTCCTTACTCCAATCTGTAAACCTTCTCTAAAGATACTTTTTGCAACATGAGTTGGTTGCATAAAATCATCTGCTACAAGTGAACAAATTATCAAACCCAAGCCCAAAAGAATTATCGTCTTTTTCATTTTTTCCTCCTTTTTTTTGTGTTATCTTTTTTTTAAAAAGCCAATTTTAATGACAATCTTTGTGGGGATTTTAAGAAATCCTCCGTAAGCTCGCCCATATCCGTATAAGAATAATCTATATCAATTACAGCAAACCCGGTTGGAATACTCCAACCAAAACCTGCTGAATAGGAAGTTTCATCATAATTTATTTGATATCCTGATCTAATCTTAAAAGTACCGATCTTGTATTCCATTCCCACATTATAAGTTTCTTGCCTGTCTACACAGTTATCAAGCTGAACAGAAGCTAATAATAATTGATTATCTCTTGCATATATATCCATGGCAACCCCAAGAGAAAATCCCATCGGAATTTTAAATGGAAATTCATCACGGTCCTCATCTATCAAACCATCACCATCGTTATCTAACAAATCAAATTGATCTTCATTTAGTAATCCATCACCATCTTCATCTAGTTCGTATTCAAGATCCGGTCCAAAATTCTTTATTGCCATCCCGACTGTGAGATTCTTCCAACCTGTATTATACAAAGAGCCTATATCTACAGCAACACCATTTACAGCATATTCATCAAGCTTTTCATGTACATACTTAATGTTAGCTCCAAATGAGAATTTATCAGTAAACTCATTTGCATATGTGATTCCGGCCATAAGATCATAACAAGTAAATGTTTCACCAGTTGGTCCAAAATCTTCTTCTTCTGTTACATCCATATACCCCATATGCAAGAGTGCAGTACTTACTCCAAAAGTACCAAGGGAAGTAACTTTTGAAAAAGCCACAAATTCATAGCTAATACCGGCAACCCAGGCAGTATGAGAGAACATTACCTGGTCTTGTGCCTTTAAGGCAAGACCAGCAGGATTCCAGTAAATTGATGAAATATCGTCAGTAACTGCAGTGTATGCTTCACCCATACCAAGCGCTCTTGCACCAATACCTATTTTCAAGAATTGAAGCCCGGCTGTTCCTGTTTTTGGAAAAATCTCTGCAAACAAAATTCCGGGAATAACCATAAGCATTATAAGTATAACAACATATTTTTTCATATTTTACTCCTCATTTATCATTGTGAGTTTGGTTCACAGGCATTTGCCTGTGAACCTAAAAACTCAATTATTTAATTATAACAAACTTTCCTACTTTTATATCCCCAGAATCATGATTTTTTACTGAGAATAGATATACACCAGCTGCAATTATCTGATTATTTTGTGATAAAAGATCCCATGGCTCCATTCCCGTTGCTGTTAAATCACTTTGTTTCAATTTATTTTGATTCAAAGCGACAGATGGATTAACAATATCTACGCCTTCTCCACCATGATGTACAACTTTGTCAACAAGATCACCCGCAAGAGTATAAATCTTTATTGTACAATCTTCCGGCAAGTTCACAAACCAGATCCTTCTACTTCTATCACCTGTGTAATCTTTTTCTATTCTGCCATCAAACTTACTCTGTCCTATATAAGGATTCGGAACAACATAAATATCTTCCATGTCTGATTTCGCAGAAGGACCAGGAAATAGTATTTTCATATTAGCATCAGCATCCTTACCAGATTCGAGTGAAAGAATATTCTCTGATGGGAAACCTCTATCCCAGGTAGTAACTGCAACATAATATTCTATACCTTTTGGTGGATGAGAAATTATTTTGTTATAATATCTACGAGAGAGACGCTTTTCCTTAATCTTTAGGATCAATTCTTCACTATTAGGATCCTCAATAATATTATCACTAATAAAACCTTCTAAAGGTATTAAACTTTTAGTGTATAACTCAAGATAGATATTTTCACCGTTGGCTAATGCCAGTAGATTTGGATTAGCAAAAAATAGAGCTTTGTCATTATCAGACCAATTTTCTAATCCTGATTCTTCCAATGCTACAGCCCGCGTTTTTGTGTGATCATAAATATGTTCACCAAAAACATATTCATCAACTCCAATATCATACGGGATTAAAGCATATTGTTCACTCAAATGAAAATAATTTTCATCTTCATCGATTACTGCTCTTCTATTTGGAAGAGATTGATCAGATGTTCCAATTCCAAGCTCGCCTTGATAATCTACAAAGAATGTATCTGCATTAGCATTTACTAAGTAATCTTCATAATCTTGATCAGTCTCAAATTTATCCCATTTACCTTTTTCTACCCAGTCTTCCTGAGATCCACTACCAGATCTACCGTATAACGTGTAGCCCTGGAAATCATGTCTAAGTCTGTATGCTGTCCATGGATTTACAAGTGCATTGTCATTATAAGAACCAATTGTACTTGGCCAGTATTCTTCCGGCATACCGGTAGTATCAGTAATACCAACTTCATAATAACTATCTATTCCTGGATTAATTTCTTGCCAACCAACATTACGGTTAGGAACAAAGTCAACATCCAAAGTATATTCAGATATATTATCCCAATACAATTCTATCGCATTCCCATCATTAATGAGCCCTGCATACATATTTGGATAATCAGGTGGTTCCGGTGCTTGATAATGAGGGAAAATATCAGGCTTAACAACCGTGGTAAGTGTTTGTGACTTACCATAAATGAACTTTGCGAATCCAGCAGTATTCTGTAACTCAAAAACACTATCACCAGGGAATACGGCTATAACGATCTTCATCGTTCTACCCGGCGGGAGATTCCAACGTTTGAAATAATTACCATCTTCGTCAATTTCTAAATAGTCTTCAATTCCAAAGCCAGGATCTCCTGGTTCATCAGTATCACCAGTATGAGGTTGAGCACCATAGAAACCAAAAAGGTATCTAGTATCAGTAGGACTACCAATTTGATAATCGGGATTATCTCTAAGACTAACAAAGAAACTCGTTCTAGGATTTCTACCGGTTAACAACCAATATTTTTCGTTCGCTGTATTATTAGCAGTAGAAGCATAGTTGAGTGGCGCCCAATCACTAGGACCGGTACTCCCCAAATCATAAGTCCAACAAGCAAATTCCAATTGATCAGGATCTGGTGTGCAAACACGAGAGCCAACAAATCCGGTAGTTAATCCACCGTCAGTATCTGCATCATAAGTATAGGCAAATTCAAATCCTTCTCCTGAAACGTAACTGCTAATATCATCCGGTGCAATTGCGGATCCACCAAATGATTGCGGACCAACATCTGAATCCATATAGATTCCCATAGCACAATCATAAAGTGTATCTTGAGCATTCATATTTGTAATATTGAATTCTACGTAAACTAGATTTTTAATGTAATCATAGCTCCATTGATAACTCATTTGCCGTACACGAATATTAAGTGGAACGTTTCTATTTTGGTCAGCACTAGAGCCATAGTCTCTATCAGGGTCGGGATTGCCGTCTGCGAAAGGGCTATAATCATAATAGTATGAAATAAAATCTTGTTCGGAAACGGGGTATCCGTCTTCATCCATAATTCCATCACCATCATCATCCTTTGGTTCTGAGAAATTATATAGAGGATTGGATTCATCACTTAGATC
>JAQICU010000259.1 GCA_027858325.1 Candidatus Cloacimonadota bacterium | reverse complement strand
AGATTGTAGGTAGCGGATTGGTTGACTTGGTTATTCAAGGTGGATTTGAGATGTACCCAATGCTTCTTCTTTTAATTTGGGGTATTGCAACTATAATTTGGAAAATAATCTCACTTAGCTATGCAAAGATTAATCTTAATGATTTTCTCGGTAAAGTGATTCCGCTGATCGAGGGGAAAAAATATGACGAAGCCCTTAAACTCTGCGAAGAGACAAAAGGACCGGTTGCTGCTGTAATGCATAATGGTCTATTGAAAGTAGATAAGGGTATTGACGCTGTAGAAAAAGCTGTTGAAAATGCAGGTGTGATCGAGATGGCGTTCTTAGAGAAAGGATTTATTCCGCTCTCCACAACAATTAATCTTGCACCTATGTTTGGTTTCTTCGGAACAATCGTTGGTATGATCCGTGCTTTCCGTGATATTGCCGCTGCCGGTGAAGTGGAGCCTACTATTGTTGCTACCGGTATCCAAATTGCCCTTCTCACTACTGCTGCTGGTTTGGCAGTTGCTATTCCAATGCAGTTCTTTAATAATATGTTCCTCGGCATGGTAGACGGTCTGGTGATGGATATGCAGAGAGGATCAGAAAAAATGATCGAAACACTTGTAGAACATAAATAGGAGGCAATTGTGTTACGCAGAAAAAGAAAAGATCTGGGAGGTATTCCCACTGCATCAATGTCTGATGTGGCTTTTCTGCTGCTTGTCTTCTTTCTATCAACTACAAAATTTGATATTAAAAAGGGTTTAGGGATAGTATTACCGGCTGTATCTGACGGCACTCAAAAAAAGGTTAAATTAAAAGATGAGAACCTTACAAAGATCTGGATTGATAAAGATGGAAACATTACTCTTATATCAGCTGGAAATGAGCAGATCGTGCCAATGAATGAATTGCAGAAGATGATCAATCAGATTGTAAAAAACAATCCTGATATGGTAATATCCCTGAAAACAGATAGAAAAAGTAAATACCAGTATATGGTGAAGGTTTTAGATAAACTTCAAGCTGCTGGTGCAGAAAAAATTTCTTTATCAACGAACTAGGAAGGTATTATGGCTAATATTAAAAAAAGCGCAAGACCGGAAACGGCAATACCAACTGCATCTATGTCTGACATAGCTTTCCTGCTTCTTTTATTTTTCATGGTTTCTACTGTGTTTGTTAGAGAAAAAGGAATACCTGTGAGAATGCCGAAAGCTGCAAGTATTGAAAAAATACCGCGTAATCATTCGGCTACGATATATGTGAACAAAAGCGGCTTGATCTCAATCGATGATTTCGTTGTTTCCATACCTGATGTAAAGTACGTTATGCAGAAGAAACTATCAGAAGACTTTAATGTGTTAACATGCTTCAGAACAGATAAAGATACCAGCTATGGCATCATGTCTGATATTTTGAATCAATTACGCGAGGCTCAAACTTTGCGTGTATATTTTGAAGCTAAGTTACAAAGGTAGGTGAGATATGCATAAACAAACAATTGATTGGAAAGATATTGCAGATAGTTATTATGATAAATCAGTAAGCTTAGCGATCCTGATATTATTATTTGCCTTTATAGTTTCACCTAAAATAGAAGTTAAACCTTATGATAGAACTATCACCATTACTGAAGCTATAGATATCCCACCTGAAATAAAAGAAAGAATTAAACCACCTGAAGAAACAGTAAAACCTGTTGTTGAAATAGTTATTGAAGAAGATCTTGATGGTGAAGATGATGAAGATATAGAAATTATTGAAACTATCGGTATTACTTCTTTAGATCCTTATGAAGAAATTCAGGAAAAAATTCTGGGACAAACATCTAAATTCGTAATTTATGAAGATGAGCCTTTTCCAATTAAAAGGGCACCAACAGAATATCCGGTTTTTGCTAAAAATGCCGGTATTGAAGGCGATGTGATTTTGCAGGTGGAAGTTTTTAAAGATGGTTCTGTTGGAGCAATTGAAATTTTACAATCGTTGATGTCAGGTCCTGGCGGGTTAGATGAGGCTGCTGTAAACTCTGTTAAACATTGGGAATTCTCACCAGCAAAAAGTGGTGGGAAGCCTGTAGCTTGCTGGGTTACATTCCCGGTTAGTTTTTCTTTAAATTAAAAAAAAATCTTGGGGGATTTTATATGAATATCAGTAAATTAAAAGTAATAATAATTCTCATGCTTTTAATCGTTTTTGCGGCAAGTGCATTTGCCAGAACTTACGACGAAGCTGTTGCAGATAAGAAACTTGATATGTCACAAGTTCACGAACTTGGAAATATCTGGTTACGTGTTAGTAACTACGGTTTCTTTGGTTCAGGAGGGGAAGGGTGGCCATCACTTGAATATCCCGGTGGTTCATCTATTGACTATTTGTTTTATGGCGGATTGTGGTTTGGTGCAAAAAAAGTAAGAAGAGACTATTTGGACAGAAAGTATTACTGGCTCAATTATCCACCTGAAACTGATGATGATTATGTACTGGAAAATGATTCTCTCTGGAACGAGACTTTACATGTGGTTGTTGACACATTGGTTAGTTTAGGTGTGGATGGATACTACAGTATAAATGAACTGTTACCTGCATATAATTCGCTGGAAGCTTCATATCTGGGATCAATATACACTGCACATAATTATCAGGATAAAGTTATTACAACTTCTATCAGAGATCAAAGAAAAGGTGTAGATGATGATAATGACGGATTAATTGATGAGGATCCTTTAGGATATGCTTTTCCATTTATTCCTTCAGAATTTTTTGGAGTAGAAGGAGAAGATCCGGCAAGTGTATTCTCAGTGTATGGTGGTGATTGGCTTCACCTATCAGAGCTGATTTATGGAATTGATATTATCACCGATTAGGATAACCAATCCATCTGGTACCCACTCGGATGTG
>JAQICU010000251.1 GCA_027858325.1 Candidatus Cloacimonadota bacterium | reverse complement strand
GCTTTATATCGAGACTCAGAAGCTGTGATCGATGAAAACATCATTGATGGTGTTCACAAAGCAGGTGGCAGGATCGCTCAAGGTGGAAGAGGTGTAGGAATCGGTGTAACCTGGAATGCCAAGGCAGTAATCAGGAATAACTTAGTGAAAAGGTATTGGAAAGGTATTGGACTTTTTATGGATGCTGAAGCAACTATAGAATATAATATTATAGAAGATATAATTACCTGGGGAATTTCACTTTGGGATGCAGGTAAAGGTGAGCCCAGAGGCTTCATCACGAATAATATTATTTATAAAACCGGCGCAATGGGTACATCAATAACTTCCGCTACCGAAAAAAATCCTGGTTTCTTCAAAGCAAATATAATTGTAAGAACAGCGCAAGATACAGCTTACGATTCACCTGATTATTATGGTTATCAATGTGCTCTGGCAGAGCATCTTGTTCCAGCAGGATTTACAATCGAGAATAATCTTTTTTATGACAATAGACGTTCTGATCCTCGGCTACCAGATCATGATACAAATTTAGAAAAATTTGAGAATAAACTAAAAACTCAAAAGGAATGGATCAACCGGATAACAATTCTAGAAGATTCTGATTTCTTTAGCGATTTTATTGAATAGGGCAAAGATCGATATCAAGATCGAGGACAATGTTATTTCTGAATAATTAAACTGCTTTGTAAATCTTTAATTGCTCTCTCAGAGTACATCTGTTTTCTTAATTTTTTATCCCTGATATATTCTTCTAATGGAGGCAACAAACCAAAGTTAGCATTCATTGGTTGGAAATTTTTCTGATCGGTGATAAGATGTCTCCAAAGTTGACCTGTAATAGTTGTTTCTGGTAATAATAAATTGTCATCCTGAGCGGAGTCGAAGGAATGAATAATCTCGTTACTAAATTTCTCTGTAGGAATATCTCCTTCTTGTGATACTCCTAGTTTGCTACTCTGCAAACAAGATGTTTGCCTTACATTCCTGGCAACTAACAATCCAGAGAAAATAGATTCCACATAACCCTCTACTCCGGCAAGCTGTCCGGCTATGAACACATTTGGCTTCTTTTTTAGTGATAAATTCTTATTTAAAATATGCGGTCCGTTCAAATACGTATTTCGATGGATCGAACCAAACCTAACAAATTCAGCCTTTTGCATTCCGGGGATTAAACGGAAGATCTTCTTCTGCTCTCCATATTTCAGCATCGTTTGGCAACCCACTAAATTATAAGCAGTTTTTTTATTATTTTCTGCACGTAATTGAATAACTGCATGTGGCCATTTACCAGTTCTGGGATCATCCAGTCCAACCGGCTTCATAACACCAAAACGTAAAGTATCTTTCCCGCGTCTTGCTAATTCTTCAATAGGAGTACAATTCTCATAGAAATTAAAATTTATATCCTCAAAGAATTTACTCTCAAATTCATGAGCTTTGTGTTTTTCCGCTTCATTCAAAGCATCTACAAATGCGTAATATTCATCTTTAGAAAATGGACAATTCAGATAATCTGCTTCACCTTTATCATAACGTGTTTTACGGTAGACAATACTCTCATCAATGCTCTCAGACGTGATGATGGGAGCTATGGCATCAAAGAAATAGAGATGTTCATCTCCAATAATTTTTATTAATTCACCCGTTAGTTCTTTTGATGTGAGAGGTCCTGTGGCAACAATTGTTAGTTCATCATCCAGAGAAATTACTTCTTCACGATGAACATTAATATTGGGATGGTCATGAATAATTGATGTTACTTTTTCGGCAAAGATATCACGATCTACAGCTAAAGCATTACCTGCCGGTACGCTGCATTCCTCTGCTATCGGAAGCAGTTTACAACCTAAAATCTTCATCTCTTCTTTTAATAGTCCGGAGGCAGTTGTGATTAATTTACTTTTGAGAGAATTACTGCAGACAACTTCCGCAAAGTTGCCGGTTTGATGTGCTTCGGTTTGTTTACCGGGTCGCATTTCATAAAGCTCAACCTGCCAGTTATTATCAGCAAATTGCAGAGCAGCTTCACAGCCGGCAAGTCCGGCACCAATTATTTTTATCTTTTTCATATTATTCAACACAGAGCCTTTGAGACACAGGGGAAATACAATAACTGAAATTATTCATAACTATTCTTTCATCCTAAATGTATAAAGATGATCTTTTGTGACTACAATAACCTCTTTACCATCACCGGTAATTTCAAGATATTGTGGTTTCGGATAAACATCAAATTTTTTATGAAATAGTAATTTCTTTGTTTTATAGTTAATAATTCGCAAAGCATAAAAATCAAGAACAGCTACAATTTGAGTTTCTTTGTTAGCAATAGCAGATCTACCATGAGTTTTGTACGAAGAAACAATATCACCTGTTTGTAAATCTATGATGAAATCGGTACCACCGTTAGTAACGTAAATATCTTCATTCTCTGAAAATGAACCATTCATAAGCCAGACTCCATCATCCTCATACTCTTTTAATATTGAACCGTCATATTTGATAATATAAGAATGATGTTGTTGCCAAACTTGATTTGGTCTATACTCATTCTTATAACATGAAAACATAATATAATCTTCACTTTTGCTTAATTTCTTTTCATTATGTAAATTTGCGTACTTCAGATCTATTGTGTTGAGGATATTGCCTGTACGATCACAGAATATTAAGCTTGCAAGGTTGGGTGTTTCTCGTAATTCACTATAATCCCATGAATTATACTCTGTCTGAATCAACCATATTTCACCATCTTTTAAAGTAGTAATATAGGCTGTTTGCTTATCCTCTAATTCCAACCTGTTTAATTCATTCCCGTGTTTGTCTACCCAAAAAATAGAATTCACATAATCACGAATTGCAGTGATACCAGAGGAAGATCCATAGAAAGTCCTGCTAGCTCCGTATTCATCTGAAGTTCCTATTGATGACTCCATTGTCCATAAAACGCTACCGTTATCATCCTTAAACGTTATATAATTTTCTTCAATATTGGTTTGGGGATTTCTTCTTGTTTCTGGTTCAAATTTATAGTTAATTTCAGGTGTTTCTGAAAAACCTTGTATTTTTCTTTTATAATATTTTTCCTCAGTATCAGTAAATTCTTTTTTATTAACCTGCTCATACAAAGGGTAACCCTGTGCTTTATCCCAGTTATTAGTTAAAATTTGAATTGAATCCAATAAACTTATAAATACTGTTGATACAAAAAACAATATTAACATTAGCTTTTTCATTTTACCTCCGAAAAGATTTTCATTTTCTCTTTTTCTCTATGACCTTTGTGTCTCTGTGTTAAATCTCTTTCCCAGTCAATTTCAATAGCATAATTTATAGGATCTTTCAATCCTGCTTCTTTAAAGGCATTTATCCTCAGTACGCAACTATCACATTTACCACAGGCAATATCATTATTCTTATAACAGCTCCAACTCATCTCCAATGGTGCCTTCAACTCTGTTCCAAGTTTGATTATCTCAGCTTTTCGTTTATGGATTATGGGTTTAACAAGTTTAATTTTAGTATCATCTTGTGTACCCAGATCAATGGCTTTTTCTAATGCTTCATAAAAACTCTCCCGGCAATCGGGATAACCGGAGCTATCTTCTTCCACCGCCCCAATGTAAATTCTATTAGCCTCAATAACTTCAGCCCAACTTGTACCAATTGTAACCAGATGTGCGTTCCTAAATGGAACATAAGAATTTGGGACACCTTCCGCTCCATCATGATCTTTGATCTGCATATTATCATCTGTCAGGCTCGAACCACCAATTTCTTTAAGATAGCTGATATCAATTACAAGTATATCTTTGGGGTTGAAGAATTTACACATTTTTCTGAACGCTCGCATCTCTCTATTTTCGGTTTTTTGCCCGTAATTCAAATGCAGAAAGTAAATTTCATCACACTCTTTCTTGGCAATAGCAGCTGTAACCAGACTATCCATTCCACCACTTAAAAGTACAATTCCTCTATTCATAATTATTCCTTTTCGTCCGTTATTCAATCTTTTCCTAAAATCTCAGCAACTGCTCGAATACTCAAGGGATCAACGAACAGCGTCTTTTGATTTGAATATATGACATAACCGGGATCACTGCCATGCGGCTTCCGCACATAACGTATCTGCGTATGGTCAACCGGAACATTCGTAGATTTTTTTGCTTTGCTGTAATAAGCAGCCAGTTGGGAACATAAAAGTTTTAATTTATTGGGAAGCTCCTTCTTGTTGTAATTACGTAAGATAACATGAGTCCCTCGAAATATTCTGGTGTGGAACCACCAGTCATGCGGTTTGGCAAAGCGGGTTGTGAGTGTATCATTTTCCTTACTTGTCCTGCCGATATATATTTCCCAATCTTCATCAATAGCTAACTTTTTGTAACTTGTTTTTTGAGGTTTCTTCTTCTTACTATTTTCCTGTTTACCAAAGAAAATGTCCGTCTCTTCGAGTTCAAAAATATCTCTCTCCAATATCTCGATCTCACTTTTTGCGATCTTGATCTGTTTTTGAATTTTTACTTTCCCATCTCTTGCTTTACGATATTTTTTAAAATAGTATTCAATATTCTGTTTTACACTTTTTCCCTGATCAAGGATTATCTCGATCTCGGGGAAATCATCCTCGTAATAATTATGAAGAATAATGGATTTCATTCCTTTTTTTATTAATGCAAAATTTGCTTTCAGTAGTTCAGCCTGCTGTTTCCAGCTTTCCTCTTTATTAGCTATGATAAGTTCTTTTTTCTGCTTCTCAATCTTATTTGTTTTCTTCTTTATTTCTTTATTGATCTGCTTGATCTTTTCACTTTTTATTCTTTCATTTCTGGCTTTGAATATCCAATTAAAATACAGTTCTTCAAACAATTGATTTATCGAGTTAAAATTAGTTGATGCTTCTGAAGATTCTCTAATATTCTTTATTGAATTAATACTGATAGGGAATTGAACTTCATCTCTTTCAATCTTGAATTCTGTTTGAGGTGGAGTGTATTCCAATCCAGGCAGGATCTGCCTTTGCCTGTTCTCAGCAAAACTAACCTTTTTTGTACAATCAATGATCTGACCATTTTCCTCTTCCATTTTGAGAAGTATAATATTT
>JAQICU010000240.1 GCA_027858325.1 Candidatus Cloacimonadota bacterium | reverse complement strand
ACACTGTGCGAGAGCCTTTACTTGTTCTTGATCAGGAGTTAAAAGTAATAAAAGCCAGCCGTTCATTCTATGAGTTCTTTAAGGTAAGTTCCGATGAAACAATTGGAAAGCTTATATATAATCTGGGAAATGACCAGTGGGATATTCCAAAACTGAGAGAGCTGTTGGAGACAATCCTTCCCGAAAAAACAACATTCGACAACTATGAAGTTGAGCACGACTTTGCTACAATCGGTAAACGCATCATGCTCTTAAATGCCCAACAAATAAAAAGAGCCTTTGGCAAAGAGAAGATGATCCTTCTGGCTATTGAGGACATCACCGAGCGTAAGCTGGCGGAAGCAGAGCTGAGCAAATACCAAGATCATTTAAAAGAGTTAGTAGAAGAACTGCGAACCAGCAACCAAGAACTGGAAGCCTTTGCCTATTCGGTGTCCCACGATCTTCGAGCGCCATTACGGGCAATAAACGGATTTACGCGTATCTTGTTGCAAGATTATGTAGAAAGACTGGATGATGAAGCCAAACGGTTGGGTTCGGTCATCCAAAAGAATTCCCAGAAAATGGGTCAACTTATCGACGATCTTCTGGCTTTTTCCAGGCTGGGAAGGGCAACCATGCATTTTTCCAATATCGACATGAAAAAAATGGTCAACGAAGTTTATGAGGAAGCAACTACTCCATCTGAAAGGAAGAGGATCAATTTTTCTATAACTGAACTATTCATAGCAAATGGTGATCCGAACATGTTCCGTCAAGTTTGGATAAATCTCATTTCTAATGCGCTCAAATTTTCGGCAAATCAGAAACAAGCTGTTATTTCGGTTACCTGCCGGGAGGAAGAAGATAAATTAAATTATTGCATAAAAGATAACGGCGCTGGATTTAACATGAAATATATAGATAAACTTTTCAGAGTATTCCAACGTCTGCACAGCGAGAAAGAATATCCCGGCACTGGTGTTGGTCTGGCTCTGGTTAAGCGCATCATCCAACGACATGGTGGCAAAATATGGGCAGAAGGCGAAATCGGTAAGGGTGCTGCTTTTTATTTTTCCTTACCTAAAAAATAACAAAGGATTCTGCATAATAGAAGTGTTTTATTAGAAAGTCACAATCAGGTGTCTTTGCGAGTTTTCATCTTGCTTCGATAGAATTTCTCAGAAAGACTCACATTACATTGTCTCTCTGAGGAAATCTACAAAGGCATTCGACGAAGAGTCTATTTGATTTTCACAGAGTGAGATATGATGTTCCAGTATTGATGATTAGAACGAGCAACAGTTCATTATTAGTTCGAGATTCTTCGTGAGAAGTTTCGGTAGAATTTCTCAGAAAGACTCTTCGCAAAGACAAAGTCGAGTTTATGTGGAATTTATAAAATATTGAGATCGTTTGAACAAAGTTCAAGCCGACTCATAATTGGAGGAACGCAAAATGAATCAGGAATATGAAATAGTCATCGTGGAAGATAATCCTAGTGATGCCGAATTAATGATCCGCTCTTTAAAACAGAATCAGCTTTCAAATAATCTGATCGTGCTGGAAGATGGAGAGCAGGCTTTGAACTTCATTTTTTGCCGGGGTGAATATAAAGACAAGGATTCAACCAGTTTTAATATGGTGATCTTCCTGGATCTAAAATTACCCAAAGTGAGCGGGCTGGAAGTATTAAAACAAGTGAAGTCGAATGAGAAAGCCAGGAAAATTCCGGTCATCATAGTTACATCATCCAAAGAAGACCCGGATATAGCTGCTGCCTACGATCTGGGTGCTAACAGCTATGTCGTGAAACCGGTGAATTACAGTGATTTTGTGAAGACGATAAAGCTTTTGGGATTGTATTGGTTAGTGGTCAATGAAAATCCACAAAAGGCATTATAAAGAATTTTAGATTTTTTTAAAGGGGGTTATTAAATGAAAGAGAAAATTAAAGTATTAATTCTGGAAGATGTGCTAGAGGATCTTGAATTAGCTCTTTTTGAATTGCGACAAGGAGAAATAAAGTTTACCCATCTGCATGTGAAAACTGAAGAAGACTTCAAGAAAGGATTAATCGAATTTAAACCGGACATCATTTTATCAGATTATTCTCTACCTCAGTTCAATGGCATGAAAGCTCTGCTGACAACCAAAGAGATTGCTCCGTTGATACCATTTATAATCGTTACAGGGTCAATAAACGAGGAAACTGCGGTAAATTGCATTAAGTCCGGTGCAACAGATTATGTGCTCAAAGAAAATCTTGTCCGTCTGGGTCCGGCTGTAAATCAGGCTTTGGAAAGGAAAGCTCTGATCAAGGCTAAAATGAAAGCTGAAGTTGCGTTGAGTGAAAGCGTAGGAATTTTAAACCAGTTTATGTTAGCCAGCCCGGAGCTTATGTATATTAAAGATGAAAAACACAGATTTTATAAGTTGAGTAAGGGTTTTGAAAAATTATTTGGCAAACCGGTCAGCGAATTGATAGGTAAAGATTTGTATGATCTTTTACCTCCGGAAGTTGCTAAAACTGTGTCCGAAGACGATTTAAAAGTTCTGCAAGAAGGTGTAAAAGTTAGTGCAGAAGAAAAAGTTAATGACCAATTTTTCTCATCGATAAAATTTCCAATTCACAGAGAATCAGGAAAACCTGATTATCTCGGCGGTTACTCAATCGACATAACAGAACGCAAGCAGGCGGGAGAAAAATTGAAATCGAAACTTGAGCAACTTGAAATGTTCAATAATATAACTGTTGATAGAGAATTAAAAATTAATGAAACAAGAAAAGAGGTAAATGAATTACTAAAACAAATGGGAAAAGATCCGAAGTATAAAATTGTGTGATAAAGAGCAGGAGAAGATCGAGATCAAGATCGAGGTCAAGTATAAAGGAACAATGAAATTAATATTATATGAAGCTATAAGCTTGGAAATTACAGCTATGTGGTGAAACCGGTGAATTATAATAATTTCGTGGAAACGATAAAACAGTTGGGATTGTATTGGTTAGTGGTCAATGAAAATCCACAAAAGGCATTATAAAGAATTTTAGATTTTTTAAGGCGGTAGCTAAATGGAAGAGAAAATTAAAGTATTAATTTTGGAAGATGTGATAGAGGATCTTGAATTAGTTGTATTTGAATTAAGAAGGGCAGAAATCAAGTTCACTCATCTGCATGTGGAAACAGAAGTAGATTTCAGAAAAGGATTAGTCGAATTTAAACCCGACATCATCCTCTCCGATTACAAATTACCACAGTTTACCGGCATGGAAGCTTTGCTGATAGCCAAAGAGATTACACCGCTGACTCCATTTATTATCGTTACCGGTTCCTTGAATGAAGAAACAGCAGTAAATTGCATTAAGGCCGGTGCCTGGAATTATGTGATCAAAGAAAATCTCGTCCGTCTGGGTCCGGCTGTAACCCAGTCTTTGGAAAAGAAAACTCTGATCGAGTCCAGGATAAATACTGAAGAAACTCTGAAAGAAAGCGAGGAGAAATACCGCACATTTATAAATACTGCATCCGACTTGATGTGTATCACAAACAAAGACGGGCAATTAACCGATGTAAATAGAGCTATGGTCGATATTTTAGGCTATTCAATAGAAGAGCTAAGGAAGATGCATATTTCCAATCTTTTAACGGAAGAAGCTCTGAAAAACGATTTCAAACCGAATTGGGGAAAATTCATCGAAGAAGGAAAAATCAATATTGAGACTACTTTTAAGACAAAAAGTAGAAATGAAATCCCCGGAGAATTGAAAGCGATTGCGATTTACAATAGTTTAGGTAAGATTATAGGAACAAGAGCAGTCTTTTACGATCTCACCGATCGTAAGCTGGCAGAAGAGGCACTGCGCGAAAGTGAAGAAAAATATAAGATAATTACTGATTCCACCTTAGACATTATCTTTATGATTGATAAAACCGGTAAACAACTATTTTTCAATGAAAGTGTTGAAAGAGTTTTAGGTTACAAAGTTGAAGAGGTCACCGGCAAATCATTCTCGAAATTTGTTCTGAAGAGAGATATTCCGAAATATCTTATCCAGTTGAAAAATATTTTCATGAAAAAAGAAATAAGAAATTTCATTACTCAAATTTATCATAAAGATGGGCATCTTGTAGATGTAGAAATAAATGGAAAATTAATTAAGCATAAAGAGAATTATGTTGGACTAGGCACTATCAGAGACATCACCAAGCGCAAGCAAGCGGAAGAAGCTTTAAGAGTTAGCGAATCTGAAAAAAGCTGGATGCTTGAAAGCATGCTGAACGCCTTTGTCCTTTTTGAATCTGTATTTGATGAAAAAGGAGAATTTGTCAGTTATCGCTTTGTTTATATAAATGATGCTTACGAAAAAATAACAGGGGTAAAAAAAGACCAAGTTAAAGGGAAAACCGTCCATGAAGTATGGCCCGGCACTGAACCGGAATGGTTAAGACGTTATGGGGAAGTAGCGGTGACCGGAAAATCTCAGTCATTCGATTTATATCACGCACCTACATTAAAAACATACTATTGCAATGTATACAGACCTTTTGATTCATCGGAAAGATTCTGCGTAATATTTGAGGATATTTCCGAGCGCAAGCAGGCGGAGGAACAAGAAAAGGATCATCGTAGAAATATTGAGTTGATTTCCGAAACTGCAATGAAGTTTGTTGAATTTCAACAAGATGAAAACATTTATACATATATTGGAGAACAACTCCGAGATTTCATTGGGAAAGATTCGTATGTTATTGTTAATTCCGTCAATGAGGAAGCACATAGCTCGACGATTCAAACAGTTCTGGGTATGGGAAAATTCACCGATAAAATTTCCAAACTTCTCGGCAAACACCCAGTCGGCATGACAATCGATGTAGAAGATCCAAACATACACTATACAGACGGTAAATTTCATGTTTATGAAGAAGGTCTTTATGGATTGTTATTGAAGACTGTTCCGAAAACTATCTGTGATTCCATAGAAAAACTTTTAAAGATTAAAGAAATATATGTAATTGATTTAGCAAAACAGGAACATTTTTTTGGCAGTATTATCATACTTTTAAAAGATAGTGCAAATGAATTTAAAAATAAGCAAGTAATAGAAACATTTATAAAGCAGGCATCCATAGCAGTTCAAAAAAGACAGGCCGAAGAAGCACTTGTTACCAGTGAAGCTCAATTATCAAACGTTATGGAAATCGCCAAGCTGGGATACTGGGAATATGATGTTGATGCGGATATGTTCACTTTCGACGATCACTTCTATGATATTTTTCGAACCACGGCTGAAAAAGTCGGGGGATATAAAATGTCTCCGTCTAAGTATGCAGAACGATTTTTACATCCCGATGATATTGCAGTAGTTGCTAATGAAATGAAGAAAGCGATAGAAACAACCGATCCGAATTTCAGCCGGACATTAGAACACCGGATTATTTATGCTGACGGAGAATTTGGTTACATTTCTGTACGATACTCCATTGTAAAAGATAATCAAGGTCGAACTTTAAAAACCTTCGGTGCAAATCAAGACATCACAGAACGTAAAAAAATGGAGAATGAACTAAAAGATTCGGAAATCAGATATCATAATCTGTTCGAAAATTCCAGTGAGTTTCTTTTCACGCTTGATCTAAAAGGTAATTTCATGGATGTGAACAAAGCAGCAGAAAATCTGACCGGATATTCAAAAGCAGAATTGCTGGAGATGAACTTTAAGGATTACGCTCCTCAAAAAGATCATAAAAGTCTTTTCAGGGCTTTCCTGAACATTTACAAAACCGGTCAAGTTCTACATGATTTTCCATTGAAAGCATTCATTAAAGATGGGTCGATAAAATATTTTGAAACCAGTTTCAGTTTGCTGAAAAAAGGTGAACAGGTAATCGGATTTCAGGGCAGTTCTAAGGATATCTCCGAGCGTAAACAAGCAGAGGAAGAGATTAAAGAAAAATCTATAGAATTGGAAAAGCAGTTAAAGAAAAGTGAAAAACAAATAATTGCTACTACCATTGTTTTGAATGATCTAGATTCAACAACTAAAGATTTGAAAGCAGAAATTATTGAACATAAGCTGGCTGAAGAAAAAATAAAGAGAAATTTAAATGAAAAAAATGCTCTTCTTCAGGAATTGTATCACCGCACCAAAAACAATATGCAGCTTATCGCGTCCATGCTGAAGATGCAATCCAGGAGTATTGAGAATAGATCCCTGTCCGGTATCTCCAATATCGATTTTCTACATGATTCATTCGATGCAATTATCAACCGGATCAAAGCAATGAGTCTTGTTCATCAAAAACTGTATCAGGCAGAAGACTTATCTCAGATTAATTTGAAAGAGTTTATTAAAGACCTGGTAAATCACCTGATGAAAAGTTATCATATCAGACCAGATACAATATCAGTGAAACTGGAATTGGAAGACGTGTTCGTATTAATTGATTCAGCAATACCAATGAGCTTGGTTTTAAATGAGCTGATCTCTAATGTATTCAAGCATGCCTTCACTGATAATGCAAAAGGTGAAATATTTATTCGATTATTCAAAGAAGAAGATGAGACAATAAACATTCATATAAGTGATAATGGCGTTGGAATTCCAAAAGATATCGATCTGGAAATTGTGAATACAATCGGACTTCAAACTGTGTATAGCCTTACCAGGCACCAATTGAAAGGCGAAGTAAATTATAAAACAGATAATGGGTTGAAATGGCAAATCAGCTTCAAAGATAATCTGCATAAAGAAAGAGTGTGAAAGTAAGAGGGAGAGACCTTGCGAATGATGCGTTGTTTTTTTTGGAAAACAATCGCTGGAATTCTCTTGCTTGACTTATGGTTTCTCCAGAGGAATTCTTTCTGATTGACCTTCGCAATGGTTGGAATTTTGAGAGAGAGAAAAAGACTAAAGACCAAAGGAAAAAGGAAAAAGGAAAAGCAGAAGGCAGCGAGACTGGGATGAGAGAAGAGGGAGTGATAGCTCAACCTGAGAAAGAAAATGCCAAAACCTGCACCTTTTGACCAAACTTTGTGACAATCAACATATATAAATTAAATAGATAGTTCTGCTTGACTATTATTATGGAATGAGTGGAATATAAAACTATAGTATAAAAAGAATAATTAGTGCCAAAAAGCATAAAGGAAAGTTGTATGAATAAATCTGATGAACCGAGAATCTTCAAATTAAGAAATCAGATCCGTAATTATGACTGGGGATCAAAAACATTTATTTTCAATTTACTGGGTAGGGAAGAACCCTCACCGGAACCACAGGCAGAATTGTGGATGGGTACTCATACTCAAGCGCCTTCTCGTATATTGAGTAATGGGAGAGAGGAATCTCTCCTGGAAGTTATAAGGCAAAACCCCATGAGGATACTGGGAGAAAGCGTTGCCCGTAAATTTGAAAATGAACTGCCCTTTCTTTTTAAAGTTCTGGCTGCTGCCCATCCGCTTTCCATCCAGGCTCATCCCAACAAAGCTCAAGCAAGAAAAGGGTTCAAACTAGAAAATAAAAAAAACATTCCCCTCAATTCCCCCGAACGAAATTATAAAGATAATAACCATAAACCTGAACTGCTCTGTGCTTTAACGAATTTTGAGGTAATGTGCGGATTCCAGCCAATTAAGAATATCGTAGAGAGAATTAAATATCTGCAATTGGAAGATCATATTCCCAGGATGAAAGAACTAGAGATCGATCCAACAGCAAAGAACTTAAAAAAAATGTTCTCTGATTTGATGGGTAAACACTATGATGATCAAACAAAAAAAGTTGGTATCTTAGTGAACAAAATTGCAGAATCGAAACCAAGAGATGAAAATGAAACGTTAATTTATAGATGGATAGTAAGATTGGCAGCTATTTATCCAAAAGATATGGGAGTTTTTTCTCCTCTCTTTTTAAATATTATGAAGCTGAAACCGGGAGAGGCATTTTTCATAGAAGCGGGAGTTTTGCACACTTATTTAAGCGGTTGTGGGTTGGAGATCATGGCTAACTCGGATAATGTGTTACGTGGCGGATTGACCCATAAAAAAGTTGATATCCCTGGTTTGATCAAAATGCTTAAATTCGATAAAGCCGGTTTGAAAAAGATCCAGCCTAAATTTAACAAGGGTGAATATATTTATCAAACTTCTGCTGAAGAATTTCAGCTATCAAAAATTATTGTAAAAGATAATGAGCCATTTGTGAGATCAAATATCTCAAGTGCTGAGATCATTCTATGTATAGAAGGAACAGGCTCGATAACCTGGTCAGATTCTTCACTTGAGTTAAAACAAGGTGAATCTATTTTTATCCCCTTTGCTGTTTCCGAATATTCTATCGAAGGTTCAACGGAATTATTTAGAGTGGTAGTTCCAACCGGATAAAATGTACAGGAGTTAATGAAATGAAACTTAAAGAATTTTTGAAGTTAATGAAAATGCCGCTCCTCATTATTGGGATTGTACTCAGCATTTTTTCATTTCTGTCATATTTTTTTGGTTTCCAGCTTACTTTAGTCAAGGATACGGGGTTCCTAACAAAGATAATGTACAATTTATTTTATCATTTAGATTATACACATGATATAACTTTTGCTGCCTGGTTCACGAGTTTGGTGCTGTTGTTCTGTGCTCTGGGTCTCTTACTTATTGGTTGGGGAGATAGGGAAAAACTAAAGATAAGTCCTGCCCGGCAGGGGATAATCAAATTATTCAGTCTGATAATGCTTCTACTTTCTGTGGATGAAATCCTTGTTCTACGTGATCAGTTAGGTCAGAATTTGAAATATTCAACTGGCTTGCTTGTTTATATACCACTGGCTTTGATCGGGATGGTTGCGTTTATCTTAGTATTCAATCAATTGATCAAGAATATCAGAACGGTAAAAAATAGAGCACTGACAAATATCTATTTCAGAGCAGTTATTTTATTAGCCCTGATTTACTTCATTCTTTTGCTTGGTGAAGGATATCTGCGGATGTCCGGTTATCCTATTCAAGTAATTCCGTACATAAAGGGATTCGTGAAACTGGGAATGATCTATGGTGTTTACAGTCTTCTACTGAAGATTTCAGATAATTATAATTTGTAATAAATCAAAAAGGGCGATTCGTGAATCACCCCTGCGAATCAGGTCTTCTTCTTCATTCACAGTTTCCAGTAGTTCATGTTTTTACCGCTGAATTCTTTGATTACCATTTACCCAGGATCTTACTTGATAACAGCAGATTGATCTCTTCCTGTTTTTTCATAAGCTGATAATGATTTTGAATACGGGCAAGTTGTGTATTTTGAAAATCGATCTTAGAACGGTCCATATCTAACAGGCTGATCATTCCCAGTCGGAAGTGTTCTTGTGCCATGTTCAGGTTTTCCTCAGCCAAATGGAGTTTTTCATCATAAAGATCGAATGATCTTTTCAAGGTTTCTACGTCGTTTTGCAGGTTATTAAGTTGGATACCATAATCTCTCTCACTTTTTTCATAATCCAGCTTTTGGATCTTAAGGTTTCGCTTACTGCGAATTGTTTTTTCATAATTATCCATTAAACCGAAAATATTCCAACTAGCACTGAGAGAGAGGTATTGAGAATTACGAGTGTATTCGGAAAATGCGGTAACATCATCCTGATCTAAATGATCAAAGCTATAGCCAATTGAGATCGTAGGCAGGAAGTTCATGGTTGTTTGAAGATGTAAAAGCTTATTGATCTTCAAGGTGTTCAGTTTCTGTTCCAAAAGATTGTTGGATTGAAATTCCAGTTTTTCCAGATTTATCTTGAAATCCGGTACAACGAACTCAAAACCATCATCATTGATGTTCAGGTATGAGAAAAGATCTTTTCTAGTTTTGGAAAGTGAATTGGTAGCTTCATTAACAGCAATCTCGTAATCGATCAGAGATACTTCACTTTGCTTCAATTCCAATAGCGATTTATTCCCTGTCTCGTATTGCACTTTGATCTGTTGCTGGATTTTGTTTTGCAGCTCCAGATTTTTCTGTTGGATCTCCAGAGTTTCCTGCAGTTCCAATACGTCAAGATAACTGGCAAATACGTAATAGGCAATTTGTTTTCTGGTCTCATCCAGTGCTCGTTGAGCATTCTTCATTCCATAAATGGATGTGCGAATGTTGTAGTAAGATGGCTCATTCAGGAAGAAGCTTTTAGACAGTGTGAGATATCCACTGTTGTTCCAATCTGTCTCATTTGGTTCGTAGATCTGATCGTAATATTTTACTTTTTCCACACCGGCAGTGACAGTAGGTAAAATACTATAAATGCTGCTTCTCAGTAAACTAGTTGAGTTTTTCTTACTGACTATTTCCTTTTGTATGTCATAGGAATTTTCTAATCCAATATTTACTAATTCTTCCATTGTGTATTGTTCTGCCAGGCAGATCAATGGTAGAATTATTAGTATGATCATCGAAAGTATCTTTTTCATTCTAACTCCTTTTTAGTAATTATATTCAAAGATCCTTTTTATTTTTCAACTGATCTCTTTCGGAACATGAGTGGGATCTTATCCTCGTCCGGTGCTCCAATCTGGATCAATTCCCAATTCTTATCGTAATCATTGATCGTGTGTCGAATAACCGTAACTTTTTCCTCGGAAGTTGGCTCCGATCCTTGCCAGTGGACTATCTCCACACGATATTTCAAGGTTCTTTTCTTTCCATTGATCCTCACGTCAATTTCCAGATTCTGTTCAGCTTCTAAAGTTGGTATGGATAATACGACTTCTCTCATTATAACCTCCCAATGTTTTTTTAGTATTTTCTCTTTTTGTTTTAATGATGTTACGATAAGCAATTTTGAAATAATTTTTAAACATTTATTTCTCCTATTACGTTAGACTTCACATAATTATTCAATTTCAATCTTTTCCTTCTTTTCTTCCACTTATCTTCTCAGCCCTAACTTTCTAGTTGGGGATGCAATAATTCGTGAAGCTTCTGCTTCACATTATTGGCAGCAGAAGCTGCTGAAATCAGTACATTACGAACTGGAAAGTTCGTAATGAGAAAAAACATTTAATTTCCTTGTTACTCATAGTTTAGTGCTTTCACAGGATTCTTATTCGCAGCATTTACCGCCAGATAGCTGACAGTAGCTATAGCAATTAGAAGCGTAATCAAACCAGAGAGGATGAAATATTCAATTTTCAGATCAATGTGATAAGCAAAATTCTGCAGCCAGCTTTTCATGATGAAATAACCAATCGGCCAGGCAATAATATTGGCCAGCACAACCCACTTGGTAAATTGTTTCAGTAAGATCGAAACTATACTGGCTACTGATGCACCCAGAACTTTTCGCACCCCGATCTCCTTAGTTTTCTGCTCAGCTGTGAAAGCGGCCAGTCCAAACAGACCTAGGCAGGCAATAAAGATAGCCAAAGCTGCAAAAATGGTGAAGAATTGCCCAGTTCGCTGTTCTGATTTGTGCAAGTTATCGAAAAAAGAATCCATAAAGAAATATTCAAACGGTTGATCTCCCGAGAACTCATTCCATTTTGCTTCGATGAATTCCAGGGTTGCCGCTACATTTTGTGGTCGAATACGTACTGCCAGATAACGATCATAAGCTGAACCGGGCTGTAACAAAATCAGTGGCGCGATCTCTTTATGTAAGGACGAGATGTGAAAATCTTCTACAACTCCAATTATAGTAAGTTCATCTTCAGAGTTAGGTTCAAGAATCTTTTTGCCAATAGCATCTGTGAATCCCATACGCTTTACAGCTGTTGCATTAACAACAATACTGTTATCGTCGGAATGAATTTCTTCCGAAAAATAACGACCTGCAACCAAATTGATTCCCATTGCATCCAGGTAATCATAGTCTCCACAAAGCAATTTTAGATCCAAGAGTTCTTCCGGAGCAGAGTGTTTGGTTCGGAAACTTTGACCACCAGCTTCTGTACCCGGAATATGATAGGTAGCGCTGGCATATTGGATTGCCGTATTCTTGAGTAGTTCTTCTTTAAATGTAGGCAGATCATCTCCAATCGTGCTGGCTCTGTCAATGATTAGAAGCTGCTCTTTATCAAAGCCCAGTTTCTTGTTTTTTAAGTAATTCATCTGGTTATAGGCTATGATGGTACACACAATAACTAGAATGGAAACAGAAAACTGGAATAGCACCAGCGCATTACGGAACCAGGTTTTGTTTTTACCGCTGAATAAACTACCCTTAAGAACTGATAGAATTTTGAATGAAGCCAGCGAAACTGCCGAATAACCACCAGACATTAAGCCCACAACAATTACCATAAGCAGTAGAATTGGAATTGTAGCAACACCGGCAAAATTTATATTTAGAGCTTTATCTGTAAAATTATTGAAATAAGGCATAAGTATCTCGATAAATACCACTGCTATAAACATTGCACAAAATGTTATTAATATTGATTCCATCAAGAATTGACGGATGAGGCTTCTTTTACTTGAACCAAAAACTTTACGCATTCCTATCTCTTTAGCTCGAATCGCTGAGCGAGCTGTGGTAATGTTCATAAAGTTGATGCAGGCTACGAATAGAATAAAAAAACCAATCACAGCAAAAAGATATACATAGCGAATATCACCAACTTTACCAACATTATCCTGAGTAGTGCTGCGAAGGTAAATATCTTTGAGTGGAGTAGCATAATAACCAGTTCTGTTTCCTGCCGCTTCCCACTCTTCTCTATCCATACCCATTATTTGGGCGAATGAAACATCTTTTTTTCGCCGGACCATCTCGTTTATTTTGGGAAGTACCGCTTCAA
Organism: Candidatus Cloacimonadota bacterium; assembly: GCA_027858325.1. GTDB lineage: Bacteria > Cloacimonadota > Cloacimonadia > Cloacimonadales > TCS61 > Tenebribacter. Next base: position 853 of record JAQICU010000240.1, on the reverse strand, counting down.
TGTTTGTACCTTCTCTAATTTTGAAATAAGTATATAAGTAATTACTCCACCATGATTCGTCTGTACCAACTCTTGTGGAGATCAATGAAGCCAGCATATCAAAATGCCAGTGGCTTTTAGCAGGCCAGGCTTCTACAACACCAACCACTTCAAAATCCCGGTCACCATCAAAGCTGAGAGTTTTACCGATTGGATCAAGATCCCCAAAATATTTTTGTGCCATTTCCTGGGTAATTACCAAAGTATTCTTACGGGTTAAAAGATCGGTGGGATCACCTGTGATTAATGGAATTGTGAATACATTGAAGATAGTGGAGTCGGCATAGAAAATTCCGTTTTCCAAAAAGTTGATATCATTATCTTTATAGGTGACCAGTTTATTTACAGCATGTAGGAAGCGGGTGGCACTTTCTATTTCCGGGATCTCAGCCATCATAGCTGGTGCCAGTGGGGGGTTACATTTGATTCCACGACCTTCTTGATTACCAATTTTATAATCAAGGCCGGTAATGAAGATACGGTCGGCATCCTGGTGAAAATTATCAAAACTCATCTCATCCTGGATCCACATCATAATTAGAATAAAACAAATAAGACCGATAGCCAGCCCGGTGATATTGATAAAACTGAAAGCTTTGTGACGAACTATATTCCTGAATGCTACTTTAAAGTAATTTTTTAACATATTTTCCTCTACTTCCACTATTTTTTTTAAACATAACATTGCAATTAATATGCCAAATACATAAGACGTTGATTAGTAATAAGATAAACGAATTAGCACACGGAAAATATGTTCGTTTTAGTACAATAAACGTTCGCTGGCGGACATTTTTTTAATGCTGTTCATTAC
>JAQICU010000098.1 GCA_027858325.1 Candidatus Cloacimonadota bacterium | reverse complement strand
CTCTGTCTCTTTGTATCTTTCTCTTTAGTCTCTTCCTCAATTCTCACCTAATATTTCTTTGGAAAGCTGAACAGATTGTTTTTCATTGTCCAACTCAATTGCTAAATTAAAATAATATTTGGCTTTTTTCTGTTTATTTAATTTAAGATATATCTCACCTATATGATAAGCAATTTCGCTATGATTTATCTCTTTTGATAAGGGAACTTTCATTGCATCCAATGCCTTTTTATACTTCTCCTGCTTAAAATAGAGCCAGGCCAAGCTGTCCCAGATCATTTCACTTTCCGGTTGCAGGGATACAGCTTTTTCCAAATATACTGCAGCTTCAGCATATTTTTCTTGAAATTCGTATTTGGCAATAAAATAACCGGTAGCATTAAGCAGATCGGAATTTACTGGATAGAGCGCAACTCCTTTTTCCATCATAATAAGCAGGCTGTCGGGGGTATCGTACATTTCACCAAGAATTGAGCAGGAAGTAAAAGTAGAAGCATCAGGTTTGGGATTTACCCTGATCTCTTCTTTCAGGATGGAATAAGCAATCGAATCGTGTTCGGTGCCAAACAACAGGCTGGCAATTAGTTCATTCGGTGATATTTTTAACCCTTCAATTTCAGTCAGGAGTGATCTTGCTTTAGGGATGTCCAAGGCATTTTGGATATAAGCAAGTGCCACCATCAGGTTGAGTTCATTTTCGATAATAAAACTAGCGGGGAGTTTATCAAGATATTCGAGCGCAATTTCCTTTTCTTCAAATTCAGTATGAAAAATACCCAACAGATAATTTGCTTTGGCCTTATCTTCAGTGATATTCAAATATTGTAATAAGAGTTTATATATTTTTTCTTTTCGTTCAGTATTCTTGGAAAGATCAATCTCGAAAATGTAACTGTGGATGGTGTTAATATCATCGGCTTTTATAAGGTAATTTGCTGCTTCTGTAATATTATTTGCAGATAGGAAAAGATCAGCAAAATAAGTATAGAAAGATGAAGCAAATTCTTCTGATAATTCTCCGGATTCCTCAATAGTATGTCCTGCCCTGATTCCGGTATTAATATCATTTTTTCTAATTGCTGAGAAGAAGAGGTATTTTAATATATCATGAGTTCCAACCTCAAAACACAGACCTTTATTTTCTAATATTTCATCATACATTTCTAACGCAAAATATCTTCCGATAAGATAGGTCTTTATTTGGTCAGAAAGCAATCTGTCATTATCTAAGTGCTGCTGGATCAACTCTAAAACTTTATCTTGTAACCCAAGTTTTTCATAAGCATTGAGCAGTGGCGTCAAACTTACTTCATCACTCCATTTTTTATAAGCTTGCCTAAGAATTTCAAGGCTTTTCTCAGGATTAATTTCGTTGTATAATTCAGCAATTGATAAAACAATTTGTTCTTCATCCCAGGGAAGTTTTATTGCTTTTCTCAGGAGTTTGATATCTGCAGGCGGTTTGGTGTTTTGTTGGAAGAAATAATAGGCAGTAAGATTCCGCATAGTTGGTTTTATCTTGATTGCTTTTTTATAACATTCTTTTGCCCTTTCATTTTGCTGTTCAATACGGTAAGATTCAGCCATAATAGTATAGATCTTCTCCGATTTTACATTACCCTCACAGAATGTTTTTCCAATCTCTATAACATCGGAATTTGCAGATTTATCAAAATAAGCTTTTAATGCTAAAGATTGAATAAGTGTTTCTTTGAGATAAACATTATTGGAATCAGCTTCAACTGCTTTGTGGTATAATTTGATTGCATTTTCAAAATCGTTTTGCTGCATTGCCGCCTGTCCGAAAAGAAAGTAGTTTTCAGCGACAAAATTCGGCTCAGGAGTTATGTTTCTATTAACTGCACATCCAGTAAAGAGTATCGTGATGAGCAGAAGTGTATAAAAAATCTTCATGAAACTTAAAATGTCATATTGTAGATTAGTGTGATCGATCTATCGCATCCTTGTGTGTCCGGGTGATTCAGGAGCAAATCATAAAACGATACTTTAAGAACAAGTGCTTCTGTGAAATGTAGATCCACCGAAGCATTAAAAAAGCCTCTACCTTTCATTACTTCAGCATCATTATCATTCCATCCTGAATCATATTCTGCTAATAATACTACCATATCACCAATTGTTTTATCAAAACCGATGAACAAATTTGGCTCATCATCTTTATCTTCGGTCTCCATGCTATAATTGATCCCACCGTGAACACCAATATTTCCAAAAAGGAAGAAATTTTTACTGGCGGTAAGATACACACCTTTGGATTTTATGTCGTATCGATGATCGTTATAGTTACCATGACCTTGAGAATCGTAACCCAGGGCGATAGCAGGAAGCTGATTATTTTCATCAAGAAGCCGTATCTTTGCATTGAATTCAACTCTGTCGTGCCATTGAGGGTCTTCATTGCCGACTATTTGTTCAGCACCGTAATTAACACCGAACATAAAACGAGGGAAAAGTCCAACTTTTGTTCCGATCAACAAACCATTATCTTTGTAGATCTTCGCAGTTATTTCTGCTTCTCCTTGCTGCAGGATACCGGCAGTTGGCGTATCTATTAATGTGTTAAGTTCAAATGCAAAGCTGCTTATTGAAATTATTAAAAGGATGAATAAGATACTTATTTTTCTCATTTCGATCTCCTTAACTAATCTGCTTTTTTAGTTTTTAATGTTTTACTGATAATTTCCAATTCATAGAGAGCTTCCAGCTTTTCCCCGTCGGGATAATATACCGAATTATCTACAAGATAAGCCAGCCCATTTGCTTCATCATAAAAAGCAAAGCTTTGGAAAGCACCTCCGACAGAATGTTTTTTATTCTGCCATCTACCAGACAGACGCCAACCCTGATGTTCGTCAAGTTCGTATTTCTCCATTCTCACATCTCTATCAAAGAACTCATCTTCATCGTAATATTTCCAGCTGATACTCTTTCGAGTCTCTCTCAGCCAATCTTTGTCAAATTCTATTTTAGTAATTTTCTGATAATACACGGAAATATATCTATCCGGCTTATTTCTTAACCGGGCTATGAACGAAATAAAATTATTAGCTATATCATTTTTGTAAAGCAGATAATTTTTTGGAAGTTTCAATGACCACGGGAATGAAGCGAATCTGTCATCAGAATAAACTGCTGTTTTGTATATCTGTCCACTGATCCTATCAAATAATTTTTCATTGAATAGATCAAAGATATTATGTGATTGCAGGATGTTAAACTTCAATAGATTGGGTTCATTGTCTCCTAAAACAAAAAGGACGAACTGATCATTTGCCCACACATTTTCTTTTGTGTACATTCCAATCATGTTCTCTTTTACCTCCGCTTCCACTTTAGAACCCATGATCTCTTTTATGTAAGTTGAAACTTTGTCATTTGATTCCAAGTCACAGAAAAATATTAGATTATTAAATTTATAAAAATTATCCATGTTATCAATGGGAGCTCTTTTTACGACGAACACTTTCTCATTCTCTGTTGTAAAACTTACTCTTTCCAGCGTTTTCAATAAATGAACTTTTGCATATTTCCATACATTATCATCGGCAAAAACATATACCGTTTGTTTATGCCCCCAGGACATCGGTTTATGAGGATCGACTCTCTTGCTATTAGTTTTATGAATATTATCTTTTTGGGAACAACCTAGAATAAGAAGCAGAATGACTCCTAAGATTACCATTTTTTTGGTCATTGTTTTCACTATTTGCCCTTACGCTCACTTGGAGAGAAATAAGTTATTCCGGAAAGTACAGTTATACCAGCAACAATCCAGAAAAATATGCTGAACCCAAACTGAAATTTTGAGTGATATGTTGGGATGAATGGATATAACAGAGAATAATAGACCAATGCCGAAATGATTCCTGTTAACTGGAAGGTTGTTTTTACTTTTCCCCAGACATTTGCCGGAATATAGATTTTCTTTCTTGTATAATATTGTCTTAATAATGTTATAATTATTTCTCTAAACAGAATTATATAAAACACATAGATGCTCATCATATTCATAGGGTCGGAAACTAAAGCATACAGTGCCAATAAGGTTAACAATTTATCGGCAAGTGGGTCCATGATCTTTCCAAAATTTGTAACAACACTAAACCTGCGAGCAAGCAAACCATCAAAAATATCGGTGATACTGGCAATGATAAAGATAAATGTAGCCAGTAGATAATTGTAAGGAGCTTGTGAATAATATACAAACCAAAAGAAAATCGGAACCAACAATACTCTAATAAGGGTTAATGAATTTGGTATATGTTTTTTCATTTCAAGTTATTTCCTAAAGCTATTCCTGCAAATAATGAACTGATAACCAGCGTTAATAACTCTATGCCAAAGAAACGATAATCTATTTCAAAGTGAAGCAATTGAAAGTATATCAATGTATAATAGATAGCTACATTAAGAATAAGCGGAATGAAACAGAGATATAGTGAATTAACAAAAAACTGTTTTCTTCGTTTTCCAATATTGCCTCCGGAAGAGTGATATATTTTCCAGAAGAGATTACTTTTCATTTCAAAATGAATTCGCAGGAAAATAGAAATGAATAACATCAGAATTATAAATAAACCAAAACCCGCATAATAACCTTTTCTAAGAAGTTCTATCTTATTTTGGGTCCCTTGCCACTGAGTTTCATCAAAATAATAGATAACTAAAGGAGAATATTCTAATAGTATTCTTTCCAATTCTTGTTTTTGTTCAATTTGGAACTTGTCTCCTACAAAGGTTATCTGCATTGCTGTGGGGAGTAGATATGATCTTAGTATTTCATTGCTGTCTTCAAGATCATAGTTTTCTATTAACCTCTCAGCAATTATGGAATCTTGAATGATTGTAACATTTTTGATATAGTCATTCTTCTCGATATTTGATCTAAGCTGCTCAAGTGTGTTTTCCTGCATAGAAAGAAGCATCATCGGGGAAGTAGAAATATTATCTTCAAGAATATCCTTTTGAAATTCAAATCCCAAATGAAGTAGATTCCATCCCAGAAGAATTATGAATATAGCTATAGTCTGAAAGAATATTCCCTTTTTCACAATTTCACCACTTTACTATCCTGAATTCTGTAATAACAGTCAAAATTATCCAGTTTCCGTTTGGATGTAGTTATCAATGATGCCCCACTATTTAAGGCAAAATTGCAAATCTCTAAAGCGACAGTAATGTTTTTATCATCGAAATAGTTTTCAAGATCATCAATAAGAATGATCTGTGGAAGTTGGATTACAGCACGTATCAGTTCAATGAATTTTTTTGATGAAGATGAAAGTGTTTTAACCTTATTACCGATCTTATCTCCAAGTTGTGAAAGCATGCATAATTCCACGATCTTTTGCTTTTGTCTGGTAGTTATTTTTGGTAGAGGAATAATGATATTCTTCCAAACAGTTTCATTAATAAGAAGGTGTGACGTGTTATCTAAAAGAATTGTTTTTTTCTTTTTTTTATAGAATAACAATGGTTTATCTTTAATCAGGATTTGACCACCATAATTGTGATGATCTCCATGTATAGATCTTAATAAAAGTGATCTTCCTGTATCATTATTCCCAAATATGTTCACTCTCACGCCACTTCCAATAAGCATCTCGTTTATCAGCATAAACTTCTTGTTTTCTATGGATAAAGAAAATCCTTCTATTTTAAGCATGAACAAGCTCCACAATAATCTTCTTTTTATTCTGTTCTGAATCTAGAACAAATTTTTTCACTGCTTTCAGGTCAACCTTTTTTGCAAAATTATCAAGATCTGCCCATCTGTTCTGCGGGTAAAGAATAAAGACCATGCCATCTATCTTCAAATTTCGTTTTACACATTCCAAAATATCCATCATATTACAAGTAATTTCATGTCGGGAAATTGCACGTTCCTCTATCGGGCTTATCCTGCCCTTTTCTTTTGAATAATAAGGTGGGTTAGAAACTATCAGATCGTATTTCAATGAAGAAGTAAAATCCCGGAGATCTGCTTCTGTAAAGCTTGGAGATGTCTGAGATAACTTAGCATTATCCTGACTAATTTTAACCAGATGTTTTTGTATTTCAATTCCCAGTATCACCCACTTAGGATAATAATGCGACAGCATGATAGAAATAATACCATTCCCGCTACCCAGCTCTAGCAAATTAATATCCTGTTGAGAAACTTGATCTGAAATAGTCTCTACAAGAGAAGCTGAGTCGGTTGTGATTGAATGTCCACTATTTGTTTGGTAAATGGTTTTACCAAATGGGAGTTGTACTAGAACAAGCATAATATCTCTTATCTAATGCTCTGTGTGTCCAAATCCGCCACTTCCGCGTTCAGTATCATCAAGCTGATCGGTGATTACAAAATCAATAGATTCGTGACGGGAAACTACCATTTGTGCAATTCGAGTATGAGATACAACAACGAAGTCTTCTTTTCCAAAATTAAATAGTATGATCTTGATCTCACCTCGATAATCAGCATCGATTGTTCCGGGTGAATTGAGAACTCCTATTTGATGTTTAATCGCAAGTCCGCTTCGGGGACGTATCTGTGCTTCATAGTGTGTTGGTAAAGATATTGCAATTCCGGTTGGGATAAGTACAACTTTTCCTGATTTAATAACGATATCTTTTTCATTACAAGAATAAAGGTCATAACCAGCAGAATGTTCAGTCATGCGCTTCGGAAGTTTTGCGTGTTCATTTATTTTTTGTATTTCTACTTTTAACATTTAACCAACCTTAACAATGAAACAGGGCTTCGTCGAAGCCCTGTTAACTAAATCTTATTATTAGATTAAAATTTTCGTGTATGAATAAAATCACAAAGCATAAAGAGTAATTCAGCTTTTTCGCCGTATGGTTCTAAAAGAGCTTTTGCCTCATTCACTAATGTTTCAGCCATCTGTCGGGATTTTTCTAATCCATAGACAGCGGGGAAGGTAGCTTTTTTTGCTTTTGAGTCTTTACCAACGGTTTTCCCAAGAGATTCCATTGAACCTTCAATATCAAGTATGTCATCTACTATCTGAAAGGCTAATCCGATTTTCTGACCAAAAGATTCCATACGTTTTTGATCTTCTTCCTGAATCTCTGCAAGCATACAACCAAAATGGATTGGCAAGTTGATTAATCTAGCAGTTTTATTGTAGTGAATATACTCGAGTGTTTCTTTTGAGATCTTTTTACCTTCACTTTGAATATCTACCATCTGTCCTGCGATGAGGCCAGAGTGTCCAGCTTCAATAGAAAGTTCTCGAATAAAATCTAGTCTGAGTTTTTCATCAACTTCAACTGCATTTGCAATTGCCTGAAAAGCGTAAATCAAAAGTGCATCTCCAGCCAACAGGGCAATGTCGGATCCAAAAAGGACATGACATGCTTTTTTTCCGCGCCTGAATTCATCATTATCAATTTCTGGCAGATCATCGTGGATCAATGTGTATGTGTGCAACATTTCGATAGCACCTGCCACTAGAAGTGTCTTATCAAAATCATCTCTAAAAAGCTTGTAGGTATTTATCAACAAATATGGTCTTAGCCTCTTTCCACCGGCAAATAATGTGTGACGGATCGCTTTATGTATTTGTTTTGGATACTCATCTTTTCTTGGTAGGAATCGATCTATTGCAATGTTAACTAATTCGCGTTTTTCTTTCAGGTCTTTTTTTAAGACCATATTTTTTGTGCTCATATTTCCTCATTGTTGTCATTTGATTTATGTATTTTGTTTGTTAAAACTTCAATTTTGTTCTCAATTCTCTCAAGTTTTTTATTGCAAAAATCAGCTAACTCCGACCCTTCTTCAAAAAGATCAACGATCTTATCCAGTTCATTCACACCTTCTTCTAGTGCATGAACTATCTCTTCTAATCTTATTAATGCGGCTTCAAATTTTATTTTACCTTTCATATATAATGGCTAAGTGCATTTCCGGATTATTTTTTTGTGATAATAATGTCGTCTTCAAGTTTATTCAAATACTCATAAGGATTTCTGTATTTGTTATATCTCAAAACTTCAAAGTGTAGGTGACTTCCGGTTGAACGTCCCGAATTCCCCATTACTCCAATTATCTGTCCTCTTTTAACTTCTTCACCCTTTTTTACGTATATTTTATGGAGATGAGCAAAGTTTGTCTGATATCCAAAATTGTGAGAAATTGCGATGAACGTCCCAAAGTACTTCTGTTTACCGGTGGATGAAACCTTGCCATCGGCTACAGCATATATTGGCGTTCCAATTATATTACCAATATCTAAACCATTATGAAAGCTTCTATTACCGGTAATGGGATGTGTTCTCCATCCATAGGGATCAGAAATTCTTCCATATGTTGGATATATTGAAGGAGTATTTAAATATAATTCCTCTTTTAGTTGAACTAGATCTTTCAATTCTTCGTGTGTGTCAAAATCAAATTCGATTTTTCCTTTAAGCTGAATAATTTTATTCAATGCAAGAGAGTAATTTTCACTCAAATTGATATCTGAGGAAATAAAGGTTGTATCTATTATAGGTAATCCACCGACACCCATTTCTCGAATCTCTTTGTTGATGGCTCTAAAATTCTTATCAGAACGAACCTTATCTTCCCAGTTTTCCATCAAATTTAGTTTTGTCATAATTGAATCAATTTCAGAGGATAGAACTACAAGTCTATCTTTAAGAAGAATATTCTCTTTAGATAGCTCTTTTGCCTGAGCAATCTGTGATTGATTAAGGACTATAAAGAATATTGATCCGGCAAAAAAAAGCAAAAACATTACTGTCAACGCACATAAGAGTATTCCGATTTTTTTGGACAGACTAATATTAATTGGTCTATAAGACTCAGTCGTTGATAATGTTAAATGCCATCTTTTTGATACTGCCATATTTCCTCATCTATTTTTTTCAATACAAAAAAAAGGTTATAAAATGTCAAGTTAATTCCGCTTCATCGTTACTTTTAAGTCATCTATTATAAGCATTTCTCATAATAAAATCCTTGACCTAATTCAATAGCATATTCTAACAATTCCTTATTAAATAATGATTGGGAGAGATCATGATCAAGAATTTTGAACAATTGCTGTCAAAAGTTAAAGTAATGAAAAACAAAACAGTTGTAATTGCAGCGGCGCATACTCCATCGGCTATAGATGCTGCTTTAATGGCAAAGGAAGAGGATATTGCTGATAGCTTACTTGTTGGAGATAAACGGTATATAGAAAAATATTTACTGGAAAATGCTTCTGGATTCGTGAATGATTTTACAATCATTGATACAGGTGAAGATCTAGATTTGGCTGCAGCAGAATCCGTTAAATCTATCAGAGAAGGAAAGACAGATATTTTATTAAAAGGAAAATGTTCTACTGCAACACTTATAAAAGCTGTATTAGATAAAGAAACAGGATTGAGAACCGGAGAAAATCTTAGTGATGTACTTGTTTATGAACATCCTGAAAAGCTGGTTTTATTGAGTGATGGTGGAATTAATCTTTTTCCTGGTGTGGAAGAAAAAGTTTCTATTATCAATAATGCTGTAAAAGTTGCTCATGCTTTGGATAACCCTAAACCTAAAGTTGCACTTCTCGCTGCTGTTGAGATAGTAAATCCCAAAATGCCGGCTACGGTTGATGCAAATATTATAACCGAAATTTTTAAAAAAAATCAGATTAAGGATTGTATTGTTGAAGGACCACTTGCTCTTGATGGAGCAATAAGTAAAATGGCAGCAAAAGCAAAGTGTATAGAATCGGAAGTTGCCGGAAATGCCGATGTGCTTATTGTTCCCAATATTGAAGCAGGTAATATCTTTGGCAAAGCTCTCACTTATTATTGTAATTTTAGAGTAGCTCATGTTGTTATGGGGGCTAAAGTACCGATTATTATTGCTTCTCGAGTTGATGCTGCAGAAACTAAAATGCTTTCAATGGCTTTGGGAGTGTTAAGTGCAAAATGATCTCTAAAAAATCATAATATTTAAATTTATGAAAATAAAAATAATATGTTTAGGAAAGACTAAACAAAAATTCATAGTAGAAGGAATTAAAGAATACCAGAAAAGAATTTCCAAATATGCCAAATTAAATTGGCAAATATTACCTGATGTAAAATTAACAGGGAGTAAAACAATAAAAATAGTAAAAGACCAGGAAGCAGAAATATTAGAAAAGAGCTTTCCAGCATCATCTTTCATTATTGTTCTGGATGAGAACGGGAAGGAGTTCTCTTCTGAGGAAATTGCTAAGTTTATAGATGATAAATCAACTTTTGGGAAAGATCTTATCTTTGTAATTGGTGGTGTTTATGGTCTTTCTAAAAGAATATTAAAAAGAGCAGATCTAGTATTAAGCTTTTCCAGGTTCACATTTACACATCAGATGATTCGATTTCTATTAGTAGAACAGTTATATCGTTCATTTACGATCATCAAGAATAAGAAATATCATTATTAATGATTGTATTTGTTTAAAGAATAAGAAATGCATTTAATAGTATAAATATAATTTGCTTTTTATGAAAGATAAAATAGTTTTTAACAAAAAAAAATGGAGGAGAAGTTGGAAAATAAAATGGATTTTGATGTGGCAATAATCGGCGGAGGTCCGGCAGGACTTGCGGCTGCCGTATATGCTGCCCGTGGTGGTATGAAAACAGTTATTTTTGAAAAAGCACTTGTTGGTGGTCAAATTA
>JAQICU010000062.1 GCA_027858325.1 Candidatus Cloacimonadota bacterium | reverse complement strand
GAATGTTTTGTAGAGAAATTCCATAGACATACTTATAATGGAGAAAATTCAGGTGCACTTGGAGTTGTTGCACCTTCGGAAGTTTCATATTCGTTTGTAAACGATGCTTTTGTATGGGGATTGTATGATAATATGTGGCCTGATTTTTTGCCAACTTATAACTCTACTCCAGTAGAAAGAGGAGTATTGCCTGCTTTTGGTAATGCAGCTGGAAAATATTTCCTTCAGCAATCTTCATGGCCTTATAACACGAATAACAAAGCTGTAACCTATGCGCTTTTCCATCATCATGGTGATGCATTTACAACTATTTATTCGGAAGTACCACAAGATCTCACTGTAGTTCATGATCCGATACTTCTTAGTGGCGTATCTACATTTAATGTAACTGCTAATGCAGGTGCACTTATTGCCATGTCAGTTGAAGGTGAACTGATTGGTGTTGCAGAAGGAACAGGTTCTCCTGTGTCTGTAATTATCGATCCTCAAGTACCACCTACAGATATTGATCTTGTGATCACAATGCAGAACTATTACAGATATGAAGTTGTGATTCCAGTTATTCCACCCAATGGTCCTTATGTTGTTTATGATTCACATGAGATCAATGATGCTTCCGGTAACGGAAATGGAATGTTGGATTATAGTGAATCTGTAACACTTGATTTCACAGTTTCTAACGTAGGAAGTGATATAGCAAATGATGTTGATGTAACAATTTTATCAACAGATGTATATGTAACTATTACTGATGCAACTGCAAACTTTGGAAATATTGCAGCAGGTGCTACAGCAACAGTTAATGATGCATTTGAATTTGAAGTAGCAGATGACGTTCCTGATGGACACGTAATTGCATTTATAGTAGAAGCTGATGGCGGTCAAATCTGGGAAAGCTATTTTTCAATTGAAGTGCTTGCACCCATACTTGCTGTGGAAGAATTTATTATCGATGATGCAACAGGTAATAATAACGGAAGATTTGATCCGGGTGAAACTGTAACGGTATATATCCCTACTATGAATGAAGGTAGTTCTACTTCTCCATCTGCAATAGGTACTCTTACCTGTGCTGAGCCACTCATCACAATTGTAGATGAAACATATACTCTGGGTGAGATCGTTGCTGGCGGCAGCATAGATGCAGTCTATACTGTAACAGCAGATCCGGGAATTTCAGTTGGAACTCCCTTAAACTTCGTTTATGAAGTTATTGCTGGTGAATACTCACTTCAAAATAATTTCGGTGCTGTAGTTGGGCTAATAGTAGAAGATTTCGAAACCAATAACTTCGAGACTTTTGAATGGCAGTTTGGCGGGAATGCTAATTGGATTATATCAACAGATGCTTATGAAGGATCATATAGCGCTACTTCAGGAAATATAAGCGATAACCAGACTTCTTCTCTATATCTGGAAGTTAATGTTCTGGCTGCCGGTGAGTTGAGCTTCTATAAAAAAGTTTCTTCCGAAGCTAATTATGATTATTTACGTTTCTTTGTAGATAACAATGAAATGGATTCTTGGGCTGGTGATGTTAGCTGGAGTCAAGAAACATATACGATTCTTGCTGGAGAACATACACTTAAATGGGAGTATGAAAAAGATTATTCAGTCAGCTCTGGAAGTGACTGTGGCTGGATAGATTATATTATCTTCCCACCGATAGGTATTGAACCTATCGGGATAGTAGCAGGGGATGTTACCGATATAGCAACCGGATCACCCATCGAGAATGCTGATATTGAAGGTTTGGCAGTTAGTGGTCCTGATGGCTCTTACAGCTTTGAAATACTGGAAGGAACATATGATCTTACTTGTACTGCAGATGGATATTATGAACTCACAATAGAAGATGTATTAGTAACTGCTAATCAAACTACAACTGTCGATTTTGCTATGGAAGCTCTTACAATACCTGAAGGTCTGAGTTGTACGGTTGTTGATTATAATGACGTTGAACTTATTTGGAATGTACCAGAAATTACTAGAAGTAATCCTGAAATGAGCCAGACAAAATCAATCTCCCGCAACATAGTAAATACAAAACAAAGAACAGAACAGACAGTAGATTATACTCGTGATATTACTGGTTATAAGGTTTATCGTGCCGGAGTGGAAATAGCAGAGATCACTGATCCTGCACTCCTCACCTACACCGACCTTGCTCTTGATGGTGGTGATTATGAATATTACATTACTGCCGTTCACGATATGGGAGAATCACTACCTTCTAATATGGAGTCTGTTACAATTACCCTGCCGGTACCTCAGAATCCAGAAGCTGTATCTCAGGGAGAGGATATCTTTGTTAGCTGGGATGTTCCTGCCAATAGATCATTATCCCATTACAAAGTATATCGTAATCTGGTTATGATAGCAGAGGATGTTTTGGATAATTTCTATCTTGATTTAAGTGTTCCGAATGGAACTTATACCTATAATATCAGAGCTATCTATAGTGGTGATTATCAATCTGCTCTATCATCAGATGCTGTTATAGAACATGTTCAAACCAATGTAGATGGGATTATTGTTCCTGTAAAAACAGAACTTACGGGTAATTATCCGAATCCATTCAACCCGACAACAACAATCAGTTTCTCAACCAAAAAAGCAGGTCATGTCTCAATTAATATTTACAACATGAAAGGTCAACTTGTTAAGACACTTGTAAATGAGCAACTAGAAGCAGCTTATCATGATGTTGTCTGGAATGGTAAAGATAACAGTAATAAGTCAATTTCAAGTGGAATATATTTCTACAAAATGAGATCTAGTAATTATACTGCAACAAAGAAAATGATCCTAATGAAATAAGGGGATCTTACCCGATCACTCGAGTGGCCGGGTAACTTTTCTTATAAAATAAGAGAATTTAGCCCTATCATTTTTTTTGATGGGGCTTTTTTATCTGATCAATTCCTTAAAAGATAAAACAGACTATTTTATGATAATTATTAATTTCTTTTGGAATTAAAATTGCATACATATATAG
>JAQICU010000373.1 GCA_027858325.1 Candidatus Cloacimonadota bacterium | reverse complement strand
CAACTTTCCTGCCAAATTGATAAAAACGAATTCTAGTGGAATTCAGTTCGAGTTTATCGAAGAAGAGAACACACCAAGTTTTTTCTTTGCGAACATTTGGATATTGAGGTGGTGCATTCCACTCAAAAGATAACATTTTATGCGGTACATAACTTAAGATACGATTCCCTTCTCCACCTTTTGATCCTGGTAGATTATCCAAGAGAAAATACATCTCATATTTACCGTTAATTATTAATTCTATTTCGGCATCTGGTGCAAAGAACTTGATCAGTTCTTCTTTCACTGTCCAGGCATCCCAAACCTGAGAAATCGGAGCAGGAATTACAACGTCTTTATAAATATGTTTTTCCATAATTTCATCCTTTTGGTTCGTTCTGATACTTCGACAAGCTCAGCATGACAGAACGAAAATCAAATATAACAAACGGACAATTTCAATTATAATTATTCCGTTTTCAATATAAAATATTCAATTCCTTACTTCACATCCCAAGGATAAACGATCCAATTATTCCCGGCATTTTCACCTACAAAATCGGGTTTGAATTTACTCTTATCTTTAAGATGAATAACGGCTGTATGTAACCTTTTTGGAGATAATGCTTCAATATACTCTTTTGCTTTTACAAAAGTTCCACCGGAATCTGCAACTTCATCAACCAGCAATACATTCTTATTTTGAAAACCAATATTTACAGGAAGGTCCTGCACAATCGTTGGATCATCCAGTAAGTTATCATCACTGTCATAATTTATTATTCCTATGGAGTAAAGTGCTTTGGGGAATCTTCCATCATGTGGAAGAAAAGTTCTTAAGATTCTCGCAGGAATCCACCCGCCCGTTGCAATTCCTATTACGATATCTATATGAATTCCGCTGCTGGTAATATCTTCTGCAATTTGTTTTACTAATACATGCAGCTGATCATATGTATATCTGACTTTTTTAACTTCTGCCATATTTATTCACCAACCTTTCTTTAACTTCCCAATATGAAAAACCTTTGCGCGTCAAGTAGTTTAATACTTTCTCATTGCGCTTAGCTGCTGTTAGGTTAGAAAATTTCTTTATTGCCTTCTTAAAATTTGCATCCAGTGTTTCAATAGTTGTTTTGGAATCAAATTTCTTTTGTAGTACTTCTGAGATAATTTCTTGATTGATCTTCTTTTGGTAGAGTTTATTTCTGATCTCTACTCTGCTTTTTGATTTTCTAATTAGGTCTTCTGTGAACATTTCAGCAAATCTTGTATCATTTATAAAATTTAGCGAAATTGCTTTTTCAAGTAAAGCAGGTTGAAGTTCTTGTTTCAGAAATATTTTTTTGGAAAGATATTCATCGCATTCACCCAAAGATCGTTCACGGTAGGCAAGATAATCCAGTAGTTTATTCCATGATTGTTTTTTTATTTCCTCAAGAAGTTTAGCAACTTCATCATCTGACAGCTCAAAATGTTCAATTTGCCCCTTACAATAACAATGGAGGATCTTATCCGGTAAGATCCCCCAATATTCGTCATTAACTAAAACTATCGATGTAGTTTTAGTCCTTTTTATCGTCTTTAACTTCATCTTCTGATGATTTAATAAGTCCTAAAGCTTCTTTTACTTTTATTTCAATTTCTTTTAAGATATCTTCATTTTCAAGTAGGAATTCTTTTACTTTATCTGCTCCCTGCCCGATCTTTGTTTCACCATAAGCAAACCATGAACCGCTTCTATTCACAATATCGTGTTCTACAGCTAATTCCACCAGAAGATCAAAGCGGGATATACCTACACCAAAAATAATTGGAACTTCCACTTTTTTAAAGGGTGGTGCAAATTTGTTTTTAACGATCTTTACACGTGTTTTATTACCCACGATCTCTGCGCCCTGTCCAATTTGCTTGATTGATCCAATTCTTCGCACTTCCATTCTTACTGATGAATAAAATTTAAGTGCAACTCCACCAGTTGTTGTCTCCGGATTAACATATGCCGGAACTCCAATCTTCATTCGCGTTTGGTTAATAAATATCACTGAAGTATTTGATTTACTGATAATACTGGTAAGCTTGCGAAGTGCCTGCGACATTAAACGCGCTTGCAAACCAACATGAGTATCTCCCATATTACCTTCTATCTCTGCTCTCGGTACAAGTGCCGCAACAGAATCAATAACGATGAGATCTATTGCATTACTGCGTACAAGTGTCTCCACGATCTCTAAGGCTTGCTCACCGCCATCAGGTTGGGAAAGAAGAAGATTTTCAATATCAACTCCTATATTTCCGGCATAAACAGGATCAAGGGCGTGCTCCACATCAATAAACGCAACAACACCATCCTGCTTCTGAGATTCTGCTACACAATGCAAAGCGAGAGTGGTCTTCCCAGAAGCCTCTGGACCGTAGATCTCAGTGATCCTTCCTCTGGGAATTCCACCAATACCCAGAGCTGCATCTAAATTAATTGCTCCTGTTGGTATAACCTCAACAGCAGCTTTTGGTTTATCTCCCAATCTCATGATCGTACCAACACCAAACTGCTTATCCAGTTGATTAAGTGCGGTTTTCAAAGCAGAATGTTTATCTTTCGTAGCCATAATTAACTCCTTGTTTAAAATTTAAAATTCATAATCTCAATATACAGCGGTCCCTGAGATTTCAATAAACTCTGATATAATATAGCCTTGGAGACTTCAAAGCCTTTTATCTTTAACTCTGTAGTTAATATTTGCTTCACCAGTTTTTCTGGCAACCTTTTTTTTATTCTACCTAAAGTTATATGAAATTTTAATGATCTTGAATCAATTTTATAACCCATTTGTCTGAGTTGATCTTTCAGTTTTTTCGATATTTTCAGTATAAGGTTATTATCGTTTTCCACCCTGATCCAGATAATCTTTGGATCTCTGCCGGGTAAAATTTCCAATTTTGGGTTAGTGAATAAGAGTGCAGAAAGTTCCTTAAAACTGTTTTCCAGAAACTCTGCAATTTCTGGAAGATCTTCTTGTCTTGTATCACCAATAAACTGAAAAGTAATATGAATATTTTCTTTAGGAACCCAATTAACATCGAAATGACAATTAGCACGAAAATCGTTTATAACTCCTGCGACATCTTCTCTGATACCATCAGGAAGATCCAGAGCGACAAAAGTTCTCATTATCTCTTATAGCCAATATCAATTAAAAAATTCTTACGCTGAGTAATATCACTATCAAGTTCTATTCCCTTTGGTGATGAACCATCAATAATACCTACAACGCCTCTTCCCTGCTCTGTTTCTGTTAGGATAACTTGTACAGGATTTGCAGTAGCACAAAAAATATTTACAACTTCTCTACATGCTTTTACTGCTGGAAGAACATTGAGGGGAAATGTATCCTTTAGAACTATAAGGAATGTGTGACCTGCTCCAATTCTGCGTAAATTATCAGTTGCTATCCGCATAAGTTCGTTATCAGTTCCCTCTTTACGAACAAGACATGGACCGGATGCTTCATTGAAAGCAAGCCCGAATTTAATACCCGGAACACTGTTGACCATTGCTTCATAAAGATCTTCAACTGTTTTAATGAAATGTGACATTCCAAAGATTATATTGCAATCTTCGGGGAAATCGATTTTTTCTAATACAAGCTCCATTTTCTTTCTCCC
>JAQICU010000353.1 GCA_027858325.1 Candidatus Cloacimonadota bacterium | reverse complement strand
ACTTTATCTGAAACCGGTAATACTGCGAATGCCATTAAAAACTTCATCCAAAATGCTTATGATAATTGGGAAATTCCTCCCGAATATGTTGTGTTAGTCGGTGATGTTGATGGTTCTATTGTTGTCCCAGCATTCTATGTAGAAGGCTATTTGACTCCCTGGGACGTAAGTGATCATAACTATTCTCTTCTGGAAGGAGATGATTATTTTCCTGATATATTTGTCGGGCGTTTTTCTGTACGTTCACAATTGGAATTGAATACTATTATTAGTAAAATAATAAATTATGAGAGCGATCCATTAATTGCAGATGATTGGCAGAATAAAGCTCTAATGTTGGGTTGTGTTGTTGACTGGTGGGAATTCTATTCTGGAAGAGAAACCGTGATGGCTGTTCGAGAAAAACTTCTGGATTTTGAATTTACAGCTGTTGATACATTCATCTCGCCTTACCAAAATAACATGAGCTCATTAATTAATATGATCAATGGTGGTTATACATTTTTGAATTACCGTGGATACGGAGCTCCGAGCTACTGGTGGGGAAATTATGGTGATCTGTTTAATATAAATGGAATTCATTCTCTGAATAATGGATTTAAACTGCCAATGGTAACAAGCATGACCTGTGGCGGTGGAGATTTTGCAAGTACTAGTTATCCTTCCTGTTTTGGAGAAACCTGGCTTACTGCAGGCTCACCTTCAGATCCTAAAGGAGCTATCGGTTTTATAGGACCAAGTGAACACGATACAAAAACACCATTTAATAATACAAATGATATGGGAATATATCAGGGTATAACCATGGAAGACATAACAAAATGCGGTGAAATGATGCTGCGTGGAAAGATGGAACTTTACAATAACTATCCAAACTGTCATGCTTGGGGAAACTCAAATAATTCCGATCAATTCTATTTCTATGTTTATAATCTTTTAGGTGATCCGGGATTACAGGTTCTCACTGACACACCCAAGTCATTTGAAATGATTTACCAGGAAGAGATCCCATCAGGTTCAAATTATATTGAGATTCAAATTGATTTTGAAGAGGAAGATAAATCCGGCTTTACACTTGCTATTACTAATGCCGATAGTCTTATTGCAGTTGGAATTTCTGATGAGTTCGGAATTTCAAGTATTCCCCTTCATTTGGAAGCTGGCACATATTCCGTTACAGCTTCCAAATATCAGTTCATACCTATAACCAGTGAGTTAACAGTTGTTGATGAGGATATTGTAAGACTTGACGATTATACATGTTCGGATATTTTCCCGGGTGAAGTTGCCAATATCTCTGCCAGTATTCAGAATTCAGGAAGTGTTCAGGCAAATGATCTTGAGTTTGAAATATCTACAGATGAAGATTTCATCGAAATTGTATCAGGTTTAAATACATTGGGTTCTTTGAATGCTGGTGAGTTTACCAGTTGTGATTTCGAATTAGAACTTGATCCCTTGTGGCGGGATGGAATTCAAGGTGAAATATTCTTAAACATTTTATCTGATATTGGTGAAAATACATTTTATATGCCGCTTGAGATCATATCACCACAATTCACAATTTCAGATTTTATTGTAGATGAACCGAATGGATATTTGTTGCAAAATTCTAATTCCAGTTTTGATCTTGAACTTTTAAACAGTGGAAATTATGATGCTGAAGAAACATCTATTCAACTTATTGCAATGTCTGGTAATTATAACATATTAAACAATAATGCAACTTGCTCATCCCTATTAATGGGAGAAACCGGACTTACTGACTCTTCTTTTGAGATAGAAATTGATGAAGCTATCTCTGGTGAACTGGCTAAATTTAAATTTGTAATTTCCAATGACGGTAATGTAGTACAAGATATTGAATACTTATACCCAATTGGGATAATTTCAGAAGAAAGCCCTACTTTCTGCGATCAGGGTTATATTGCTATTGAATCATCTGATGTTGGTAATTTTGAAGCACCAATCTATGACTGGATAGAGATCGATCCTTCTTTTGGAGGACAAGGCACTATAGTACAAGGTGGACATGTAACCGGCTACGACGGCTTTACGAAAACAATTGATCTACCTTTCGATTTTCAATATTTTGGAATTGTATATGATGAGATCTCAGTATGTTCCAATGGCTGGATATCAATGGGAGATTCTGATCTTGTATTCTTTAGAAATAAAAACATCCCTTCAGGCGTTGGATCAAAAGCTATGATCGCTCCTTTCTGGGATAATCTTATTTACGGCTCAGTATATTCTTATTACGATGCTTCACAAAATATTTTCGTAGTTGAGTGGTCTGAATTCAGAAATGTCTATAGTAACTCTTATGAAACTTTTCAAGTTATCTTTTATGATCCGTTTTACTATCCAACAATAACCGGTGATGGTGACATTTTATTCCAATACAAAATCATAAATAATAATGATTATAGTGATAATTATGCAACAATTGGTATTGAAAATGAAACACAAACGGACGGATTGCTCATCACATTTGCAAATATCTACCCTCCAACTGCACATACAATTGAATCTGAAACGGCAATTTTGTTCACTGCAACGGAAGATTCACAAGTTCAGGTTGGTAATGATCTAATAATTAATTCTCCAAAACTTTACCAAAACTATCCAAATCCGTTCAATCCAACAACTACAATAACATTTAGTTTAAACACCGAAATCACAGAGAGCGCTGAAATAAGTATTTACAATTTAAAAGGGCAAAAAGTGAAAGATATCCCAATTTACCAATTTACCAATTTACCAGTTCACCAAGTTGTTTGGGACGGTACAGATAATAACAACCAACCTGTATCTTCAGGCGTATATTTCTACAAGCTTGTTGCAGATGGTAAGGCAATTGCTTCCAGAAAGTGTTTACTATTGAAATAATTTGAGAGGAGTTTTGTGAAAAAGATCTTTTTAATATTAGTTTTATTTGTAATATTTGGTCAGTTAATAAGCTTGGAGTTTTCTGAAATTGATAACTCCTTTCAAGTAAGTGGAAGTTTTGAGATCGAAATGATCCAAGCAGAGCAGATCGATGAAGTAGTTTACGACCGAATAATTATTTCCGATTGCGAAAGCAGTATGATATCAAACTTATTTGCATTACCGGTTTATACAAAACTTGTAGCTCTTCCTGCTACAGGAAATTACAGTAATACCAATTTTAAATATAATTTTGATGAAATTGTACTTTCAAACAAAATAGCACCAGTAGAATACAATGATCAAGCTGCTCTTTATACACAAGATGAATGGTTCCCACAAGATATTATAACTATAGCTAAACCCGTAATAATGCGGGGGAACAGATTCTCTCAGGTTTCCATCTCCCCCGTTCAATATAATCCAAAAAAGAATATCGTAAGGATATTAAAAGATATTGATCTTAATTTTGAAATTGATCAATCTGATAGCAGAAATCCACTCACAAGAGAAATTGCTTCTTCGCATTTTAGTAAGATAGCAAATGAAAAAATCCTCGGTGCTGAAAATCCAAGAAACTCAACTGGTGGAGAATATCTATTTATTGCTCCAAAC
>JAQICU010000319.1 GCA_027858325.1 Candidatus Cloacimonadota bacterium | reverse complement strand
AGCATGATAGCTCCAAAAAGTAATGGCATTTGATAACTTTGTGCTTCCTTTATATTCCTGGAATAAGTAGAAATAGAAAGCAGAATAGCCGAGAAAAGAGTTATTAGCGGAAGCATCAGTAATAAGATGAGCGCAAAGTTGCCAATTGGCAATTGGAACTCACCCATACCTGTTCCCAACTGCATAAATATGTGGCGGAAAGAGAGATACATACTTAATAGATTTAAGAGAACAGTGATGATTGACATTGTTATAATTGTAAGATATTTACCAATAACTAATTCATCCCTTCTGGCAGCACTTACGAGAATTGTTTCAAGTGTGCCGCGTTCCTTCTCACCTGCGATCAGATCAGAGGCAATTATAGAAGCTCCGCTGATCGTGAGAATAATAAGTAAATACGGCAGGAACTTTCCAACAAGAAAGCCGACCATTTGTTCGGGTGGTGCAATGTTCTGCTTCTTTATCTCAACTACATTTAGAATTTCACTATTTATTTTTATCTTCTCTAATCTCTTGCTGATAAGAGTTTTTTCGAGATCATTCAGGTTATCTCTGATCTTTCTGTAGGTCAAGGAACTTATCTCTGAAGTTTCATCATAGAAACAGGTAATGTTGAAAATTCTATAACCGGATGAAGAGAGGCTGTCATCAATATTGATCAAGGCTTGAATTGATTTTTCCTGAAGTAGATCGAGATATGTATTTTTGTTATATGTTGGAGCTTCATCCATGATCTGCAAAGTTTCGATTTGAGAAAGTGATTCTTTTAATTCACGTGAGGTCTTGTCATGAACCATATCATTAATATATATGACAATATCCTGCTGTTCAAGTTTTATTTCCTGACGTGACATCATTGAGGAAAAACCGATCATTAAAAGCGGATATAGCAAGATCGGTAGAACAAATGAAGTAATTATAGTTCTTCTATCACGAACAAGATCGAGCATTTCTTTTTTATATATGGTAAATATTTTCTTTAAATTCATACATCCATTCCCGTTATGCTATTTACATAATGAATGAAGATGTCATCAAGGTCATGCAGATCTGTATCTTTCTTAAAATCTTCCCAACTGCCCTGAGCTAGAACCTTACCCTGATGGATCATAACAATTTTATCGGCAATTCGTTCAGCTTCACGCATTATATGAGTTGAAAAGAGAACACATTTTCCATCTCCCTTACATTTGTGAATGAAGGAAATTATATTTTTTGCAGTAAGAATATCGAGACCGGCAGTTGGTTCATCAAAAATCATTATGGGAGGATCGTGAATTATAGAACGGGCTATAGAAACTTTCTGTTTCATACCCGTCGATAGGAAATCGATTTTTTTATCCAGGAAATCATGCATATCCAGAAGATCAGCCATTTCGTTTATCCTGCTATCAATATCTTTTTCTGGAACATCATAAAGTCTGGCAAAATATGTAGTTGTTTCGCGTGCAGTAAGTCTGGCATAAAGACCTGTATCTCCGGAAAGAAATCCAAGATTAGCTCTCACATTTTGTGGGTTTTTAGTAAGATCATAACCCTCAAGCGTTGCAGTTCCAGTTGTAGGTTGCAATACAGTGGAAAGCATCCTCATGGCAGTGGTCTTCCCTGCTCCGTTCACTCCTAATAAAACAACTATCTCACCTTTCTCGGCGGTAAACGAAAGATCATTAACAGCATAGAGCTCTTCCCCGTTTTGTTGATGAAATACTTTTGTAAGATTATTTACAATTATCATTTTACCTCTTAAATTTTATGTAAAAAAAGGCAGAGATGATTCTAACATCTCCGCCATTTGTTTTTAAGCTATACTTTAGGAATGAAATCTGTGTTATCGTCGATTAATCGCACAAATTCAGTAAGTAATTTAACAGCTCCATCAAGGTCTTTAAAAGAGATCACTTCATTTGGAGTGTGCATGTATCTATTAGGAATACTGATGAGACCGGCTGCAACGCCGGCTCTTGTAATTTGAATCGCGTTTGCATCAGTTCCTGTTCCACGCGGCGCAGCTTCTATTTGATATTTAACTTTTATATTATCACCGGCTTTTTTAAGAAGTTCAAATACTTTCGGGTTGATATTTGCCCCAACAGCGATGGATGGTCCTTTTTCTAATGAAACCTCACCCAATTGATCTTTATTCATTCCCGGATAATCTGTGGCATGAGTAACATCAATAGCAATACCAACGTGAGGATCTATTCCATATGCACTTGTTCTTGCGCCGCGAAGTCCAACTTCTTCCTGAACTGAAGAAACAGAATAAATATTTGCTGATATCTTTTCATTGGCGAATTCTTTAAGAAGGCATCCAGCCACGTAAACACCAGCTTTATTATCTGTGGCTTTAGTTGTAATAATGCTGCCTGAGAGAACTTCTAAACCAGGAGAGAATGTTGCATGATCACCCACACATACTTTTTTCTCTGCAGCTTTTTTATCTTTTGCACCAATATCGATCCAGAGATCAGAAATTTTCGGTGCACCTTTTCTATCTTCCGGGCTCATCAAATGAATAGGTTTTCTACCAATAATACCACGTACAACCTTTTTGTTATGATAGATATTTACACGAAGTCCCGGTAGCAAACTGGCATCCACACCACCAATTGGTGTGAATCTGATAAATCCTTTATCATTAATGTATTTAACCATTAACCCAATCTCATCTGCATGACCGGAAATCATAATACGGAGTTTTCCGTTTCCTTTTTTAAGTGCTATCACATTTCCATGAACATCAGTTGATACTTCATCTGCGTATTGTTTTACAAAGTTTCTGTACACTTCCTGCGCTGGTTGTTCAAATCCGGAGGGACTTGGAGCCATTACAAGATCTTTAAAGAATTTCTTTTCCATTCGTTTTCTCCTATTTATTTTCTTTTTAACAATTATTTGCTTTCCCAGCAGCAAAAGGATTCACATTCTTCTTTATTTGTTTTGCCGGTTTTTCCAGAGGGACAAGACAAAGAAATTTTAGTGTTGTGTTACCAGTATTTTTATAATTATGCTTCATAAAAGGATCTACAAATATCACATCACCTGGTTTGAAAGGCAATTCACCATCTTCCGTAACCAAAGCACCGGTTCCTTCCAAAATGAAATTTTCATGTTCCCAGCTATGTGTGTGATATGGCGTAAATCCACCAGGTTCAACTTCAAACATGCGCATGGCAAAATTAGGTGCATTATCTTTTTCTGAGATAAGCCAACGGATCTTTGCTTTCTTGGTACCTTCCAGTGTAACTGCTTCTAAAGGTACTTCTGTATAGGGCACTAGTTTCATGTTTCCTCCAAAATATGCTTAAGAATGAAATTGCTTCGTTTTTACAGCATCAGGAAGCTGCCGGACGCAACGACAATCTTTTCTAATATTTTCACAAATCAATTTCAAACAACAATGAGGAATCTAAATATCAAGACACCTCAATTTCTTAAGTATTCATTAATCCTAAACTGAGATAACTTCTTTAACTTCAGGTATTTCTTCTTTTAGAACTCTTTCAATGCCTGCTTTAAGCGTAAGAGTAGCCATTGGGCAACTTCCACAAGCACCTTTCAATCTTACTTCTACAACATTCTCTTCTGTTATGTTAATAAGTTCACAATCTCCACCATCTGCTTGCAGAGATGGACGTACTTTATCAAGGACTTCCTGAACTTTTACTTTATCTAACATGTTTC
>JAQICU010000229.1 GCA_027858325.1 Candidatus Cloacimonadota bacterium | reverse complement strand
CCCGTGCATACGATCACTGAACATGCCGGATTAGTCTGTCCAGAGGATAGGATACAAGATCAAGAAATACTCTAAACGCATCCAACAACAATCATCAAACATGTTCTCCAATGTGGAAGAAAAACTTAACAGCATGCGCATTGTTAAAGCGTTTTCCCGCGAACAATACGAGATGGAAAGATTTGAAGAGATCAATAATAAGCACTTCAAATTCTGGAGAAAATCCAGGATATATCATGCTTTCAACGTTCCTCTTTCTGAGATGCTCGGGGTGGTGACAGGTGTTGTCGTTCTGATGATCGGTGGAATTCAAGTTCTTGATCCTAATATTAATTTTTCCTTTGGAAATTTCATAGCTTTCATGCTGGCTATTTTCTCTATGCAACATCCTTTGAAAGCGATCACAAATGCTTATGCAGAAATTAGAAAAGCGTTAGTTTCTGTAGAAAGAATTTCCGAAATATTGAATAGAGAATCCGAGATTACTGAAAGCAGCTCGCAGATAGAAATGAAAACTTTCGAAAAATCAATAGAATATAAGAATGTTTGCTTTTCTTATAATGGATCGGAAGAAGTGCTTACCAACATAAACCTCACAATTAAAAAAGGCGAGAAAATTGCTTTGGTCGGCAGTAGCGGTTCCGGTAAAACAACAATGGTAAATCTACTGGAACGAATGTACGACACAACTTCCGGTGCAATCTTAATTGATAATAGAAATATCAAGGATATTAAATTGCAAGACCTGCGGACTCTAATGGGAACCGTAACTCAAGAATCAATATTGTTTAGTAACACAATATCTAACAATATTGGCTATGGAGCACTGAAGGAACTAACTCAAAAAGAGATCATTAAAGCTGCAAAAATAGCTTATGCAGATGAATTTATTGATTCGCTTCCTGAGAAATACGAAACACCTCTCTATACTCGAGCTTCCAATCTTTCGGGTGGACAGAAGCAGCGTCTTTGCATTGCACGGGCTATTGTAGGTGATCCGCCCATATTAATATTTGATGAAGCTACCAGCGCACTTGATACCGAAGCTGAATTGAAAGTTCAAAAAGCAATTGAACAGGCAACAAAGAGCAGAACCGTGATCGTGATCGCACATAGATTATCAACAATTCTATCTTCAAACAAAATAATTGTACTGGAAAAGGGGAAGATTGTTGGGATGGGAAAACACGAAGAATTACTGAAATCTTGTGAGAGATATGAAGAACTATACAATCTTCAATTTAAATAAAACAGAGATTATTAAGCAATAATGAGAATTTTAAATAAACTCAAAAAGAAAAAGCAAATAGATTTTTTCCCTTCAGAAAAGCAAATTGATAATAAGAACAAAAAAAATCTAATCATTCATCATTATTGTCCTCATACTTTTAATGCTGGTGATCATTTTGTAATTTTATCTATCAGAAAGCATCTTAAAAAACACTTACCGGAGTCCGGTTTTATTCCAAAAGCAGTTGCAGGAAATCGTGGTTGGGGAAAACCAATCGGTTTGAGAGGTGAAAATATTCGTTTCAGTAATGAATTTGCTGATGCAATCATTCTCGGTGGAAGCGATCAATATAATAACTGGTCTCCAAGGATTAAAGCAGAAGAGATTAAAAACCTAATTCCGCCACTTTTCCTTATTGGTCTCGGTGTTTCATCTTCAGATTTGAATTCTGTACCACATATAAAAAATGAAGAATATAGAAGGGATATTTTAGCAACTAATTTTCATAGTTCACTTTCTTCTGTCAGGGATTTTACAACGCAGAATTTTTTAAAAGAGATTGGATATAATGAATCAATAATGACAGGATGTCCTGCTCTGTATTTATTTGATAAAACAATTCAACCAAAGAATGGCCCTGTATTATTAACATTCCCATATCCATTAGTTAGGAATAAAAAAAGAAATGAAAAGTATGAGATTCTTTTGAATGCAATAGATCATACTATTAAAACATTAATAAAGCATAACTTACCAATAACTATTATGTGTCATGATGATAGAGATGTTCCTGCAGCTCAAAAACTTTTTGGAGATATGAATATCTTTTTCTCCAATTATCAACAGGATTATTTCGATATTTATGATAATGCAAAAATGATTATTGGATCAAGACTTCATGCTACAATTTTAGCGTCTGGAATGGGGA
>JAQICU010000266.1 GCA_027858325.1 Candidatus Cloacimonadota bacterium | reverse complement strand
ATGTGCATATGAGTATTAAAACCCCATTCAACATTTGCTTACCTTTACTCAGGAATTCGAGCTCTTCTTTTTTAATTCTTAAGAACCGGATTCTTGGCAAAATATTTAATAATACAAATACTGCAAGGTACGACATTTGAAGACCAACTGAGAAAAGTTGATTTGGATTAACAACAGTTATTATTAATAGACTTGCAAAGAGGATATTATTTGCAACTGGTTTACGTTGTAATATTTTTGATAGAAGATAAAGAGTTATCATTATGGCAGCTCTGGTTACAGATGGAGCCCATAAACAGATAGCAGCATAAACCAGCAGCAGGAACATTATAATTATCCTGCTGATATTTCGCTTTGGTATGAATACATTTAGAACAGCTAGTATGATTAGTGATAATAACCCAACATGTAATCCGCTTACAGCAAGTAAATGACTCAACCCAGCCCGGGTCATTGTGATCCGTTTATCATCAATTTCATCTTTTTCTGCAATCACAATTGCTTTCACAAAACCGGCATGTTCTCCAAATCGTTTTTCTATTCTGTTTCGAAGGAATTGCCTGTTCGTAATAACAGTATTTTGAAAAACCTCAGTTCTATTTCCTATTCTTTTAATCGGTGATATTGACCAACCTGAACCGAATATTTTTTTTGCCTCAAGAAATTCCTTATAATCGAAGGATGCAGGATTTGTAGAACCCGGGAGTTCTTTGATTGTTGCAACAGTAGAAATAATATCTCCGTAATATAGGCTGTCTGTTCTTGTATAGAATTTAATCTTCCCGATAACTTTGTTCTCTTTTATCTGATGCAACTCTAATGTGAAACTAAAGTTTCCATCCTTATTTTTTACTTCGGAAATTACTCTTCCTTTTATCGGTTGGATTATGTTGGAGTGCTCTATTAGAATTGTCTTTATATGATTCTCAGGGAATTCGGATTGAATGTCAAACCTGAGAATTCCAAGAAATATAACTACAAAGCAAAAACTTATGGATCGCAGTTTTTTAATGAATGATAGTAGTAATAGAATTGGAATTGCAACTAATAAAAATATAATTGGTAAAACTGTTTGGCTGGCAATGATAACTCCCATAATCCAAAGAATTGCAGGAATGATCAATGTTTGATTTTTTAGCATATTCCTATCCTGAACAATTTGTGTGCAAATTAGACAATAATGGAAAGAATGAGTATGATTAAGTAACCTTGCTACGAAACTTTGAGACTGATCAGATCAAACTTTTGTAATCCTGTTTGGTTTGAATATATACGTCTTTATTTATTTTAATTATCTCTTCAATACTGGGATCCTGAAAATTATGGAACTTACTGATCTGCTTCTCAACAATTCTGCTTATATGTGTAAAGCATATCTTCTTATTTAAGAACAGGTCGATCGCAGTTTCGTTGGAAGAGTTTAAAACTGTCGGCAAAATTCCACCTTCCATTCCAGCATTAACGGCAATGTCATAGAGGGGATATCTTTCAATTGCTAACTCGTAGAAATTCAAGTTAGGAAGGTCTATAATATTTGTTTTAGGGATAGTTGACTTAATATGGTGTGGATGAGTGAGCGCATATAGAATTGGGATCTGCATGGTTGGAAAGCTTAGTTGTGCTACTATCGAACCATCTACAAATTCTACAAA
This sequence comes from Candidatus Cloacimonadota bacterium, assembly GCA_027858325.1. Lineage (GTDB taxonomy): Bacteria > Cloacimonadota > Cloacimonadia > Cloacimonadales > TCS61 > Tenebribacter. Next base: position 2,868 of record JAQICU010000266.1, on the reverse strand, counting down.
AGAATGAACAATTGACTGCGGATGAATTATAGCCTTAATATCATCATAAGATTTATGGAATAGCCAGTGTGCTTCGATTATTTCTAATCCTTTATTCATCATTGTAGCAGAATCAATTGTTATCTTTGCGCCCATATTCCAGGTTGGGTGTTTTAGTGTTTCTTCCACCGTGATATTTTTAAATTCACTCATAGGTAGATCTCTGAAAGGTCCACCGGAAGCTGTAAGAATTATGGAAAGTACTTCATCCGGTGTGGAATTTCCGATTGCCTGCAAAATTGCACTGTGTTCACTATCTACAGGAATGAGATTTGTATTGGAATGTTCCAGCATCTTCATGATCTTGTGACCAGCCATAACCAGTGATTCTTTATTTGCCAGGGCAAGATCTGCACCTTTAGAAATTGTTGTAATTGATGAACGCAGTCCGGCAGAGCCGGAAATTGCGTTCAAAACAATGTCACTATCAACTGATTCAATTTTTCTTTGTAATTCATTTTCACCAAACGTAAGATCAGAATTTTTTGGAATATCTGTGATCTTCTGTTGCAGTGCAGAGTTAGTAATAACAAGTTCAGGAATATTGAATTCAACAGCAAGTTCAAATAATTTAGAATAATTATTATTTGATGTAGCCAAAACTATTTTAAAATCATTTGGATGCAGTCTGATAACTTCTATAGTAGAAATTCCAATAGACCCCGTAATTCCTAAAATTGCGATTTTCTTCATATTATAAATTCAGTCCTACAGAAACTCTGTGTGAATTTTCCAGTTCATTATCATACTCGAAAGAGTAGTTTATATCCCAGTTTTTTATTTTGAGTTTTAAGCCGGAAGTGATATTGGTTAGATCATAACCCATGTAAAGGTCAACAGCAGAATGAAGATTAACTTCATAACCAAGATGGTAATCTAAACTTAATGGTCCGAGAGCAACAGAAGAAGATGTATCTCTTCCCTCGGCAAAGATCTCTGTGCGAAGATAAGCTGTAGAATTCCACTTAAAAACAGGAATAATGAAACTATGATTTATCTCCGAATCTAAAGATGGATTTACGATTTCATGAGTTCCATTTCCCCAGAGAATTTGAGTGGAAAAGAAATCTCTCAACTTAACAGCCAGTATTGTTTTCTTTGATAACATGAAGAATGTGGAGATGTCAGCTCCAAATCCAACTCCATTCTCATCGGCTAGATTACGGTAAGCAAGTTTGGGTGTAAAACCAAGATTATATTTACCGAATTTTCTGGAAAAACCAAAATAGACAACTATATCAGAATTGTTTACAGAACTGTATTTATAAGGACGATTTCCAAAATAAAGAGAATCAGTGGGATCTTCAAGTTTTGTAAGTGGGATATCGTCTATTCCAATTCTGGTAAGAACCACAGAAAATTTATTTGTCTTTCCCCAGATAGCGGAAGCTGTATCGTAAGAAAGAAGTCCTGAATATTCTTCAGCATGCATAAGCTCAAATCTATTCTCTTCTACTAACATAAGCAAAGCAGAATTCCAATAGGCAATGCTGGAAGAATTTACATCGGATACTCCACAATTTCCTAAAGCAAAATTTCTTACACCAGCACCGATCTGGAAAATTTCGCCGGCATATTTTGTGGCAGAAAGTTCAAATGCCACGAGTAATATCATTATTATCATCACGATCTTCAGAGTTTTCATATTTCCCCCGTTGTTACGAATGTCCCAATTATTTTCTTGAGTTGACCACCGGAAAAAGATATTGATAATTTAGCATCATCTCCAGCGCCATCAACGTTCAGAACAACACCTTTACCAAATTTGTTATGGTAAATTTTTTGTCCAATCTTAAAATATTTCTGAGTTTCCGTAACAACTTGTTTTTTGTTTTTATTTCTCCTTTTGGGGCGTGGCGCCATTAGATCATAATAACGGTTATTTTCAATATTGATCAGATCATCATCGATCTCCATTAAAAAGCGGCTGGGAACAGCCATTGAAATTGAGCCGAATACGTTGCGCATTCTGGTGTAAGTAAGATGAACGGATTTCTTAGCACGAGTTATAGCTACATAAAAAAGTCGGCGTTCCTCTTCCAATTTTTGAACGTCATCAATTGAACGTGAGTGGGGAAGAAGTCCATCTTCGATGCCTACAATAAATACATGATCAAATTCTAATCCCTTTGCATTGTGCATTGTCATTAGCTTCACGGTTTCTATGTCTTCATCCAGATTATCCATATCGGTCTGCAAAGAAATGCTTTGTAAAAAATCAGTAAGCATAGGAGCTTTTTCATTATCATATTCAAAATTATCAGAAAATTCCTGAGTTGCAGTAACGAATTCCTTCAAATTCTCCGCACGTGCAATATCTTTTGGATCATTACTTTTATCATAAAGATCAATAAGCTCAAGCTCATCAATTATCTTCTTAACCAGTGGTGTTATGGGAATTTCCTGTGACAATTTCTTCCATTTTCTCAATAGCTTCCCAAAATTTATAACAGTCTGAGCAGTTTTCCCATTCAGCGCTGAGATCTCATTTTGGACAGCATCGAATAAAGCCATGTTATTATCTGCTGCAAAACTTTCGATTCTTTCAGATGTGATCTTTCCAATTTTACGAGGCGGGAAATTGAGAACTCTAAGGAAACTATTTGAATCCTGCGGATTAGCCAGGATCCTTAAGTATGCAACAATATCTTTGATCTCTTTCCGTTGATAAAAGTTCACTCCACCTACGATTTGATATTTTAACTTATGCTGATAAAATGCATTTTCAAAAACACGTGATTGTGCATTGGTTCTATAGAGAATTAAACAATCATTTAAACTATTTCCCGATGAAGAAAGTTGAGAGATCATTTCTGCTACAAATTCAGC
>JAQICU010000238.1 GCA_027858325.1 Candidatus Cloacimonadota bacterium | reverse complement strand
TTGATCATTTCACCAATAATCTCACCACTTATATTATCTATCGTCATATTCAGAATTGCAATTGTAAAAGGAGATTTTTGTTGTTTTGCTGAATTCAGTTTTTGAATAGTACTTTTCGCATCAGAAGCTTCATCATTTTCACAGCTCCAGTGGTCTAAAATTCCAGTCAGCAATCCTCGGTTCGTAGAATTATCATCTACAATTAGAATTTTTTCATCCTGAAACTCTATTTTTTTCACCTGATCTATTTCTTTTCTTATTTCCGGATTTTCGAATCTAATAGTAAACCAGAAAGTAGAACCTTCACCCTCTTCACTTTTCACGCCAATCTCTCCACCCATCATTTCAGTTAGACGCTTTGAAATGTTAAGTCCTAATCCAGTCCCACCATATTTTCTCGTGGTGGAAATATCAGCTTGTGTAAAGATATCAAACAATACATCAAATTTATCTTCTGGAATTCCAATACCTGTATCAGTTATTGCAAATCGAATAATAATATTTTCATTTTTCTCTTTTTCTAATGATACTTTAACCTCTACTTTGCCTTCTTCTGTAAATTTAATAGCATTACCAGTTAAATTCAAAAGTATTTGACGAACTCGACCAGGATCACCGTATAAATATTCAGGAACATTCGGTTCAATTTTACAAATGAGTTTCAAATTCTTTTTTTCAGCTCTAACTGTCATCAAATTAACAAAATCTTTGATAGTATCAAATAGATTAAAATCAATATATTCTATTTTAAATTTGCCTGCTTCTATTTTGGAAATATCCAAAATATCATTAATAAGACCCATTAATTGTTTACTACTATTTTTAACGATATTAGCATAATCTTCTTGTTCCGAAGTGAGAGATGTATCAAGTAATATTTCAGTCATTCCGATTATACCGTTCATAGGAGTTCGTATTTCGTGACTCATATTCGCCAGGAATGTATCTTTGATCTTATTAGCATTTTTAGCTTCCATAGCTAACTTCACTGCTTGGTCTTTAGATTTTGTTAATTCTTTCTCTGACTTTTTGCGCTCGGTGATATCACGAAAAAACACCAGTTCAGATGCTTTACCTTGCCATAATGTTCTCGAGGCAGCTACTTCTATTGGTATTTTCATGCCATTTTTTCGTTTTAGCATTGCTTCAAAGACATTACTTTCAAATTTTCCCCCGATCATTTTTTGGGATCTATCTTTCACATCCTTGATCGCAGAAGAAGGAGTTAGGTCTTTGACATTAAGTTTTAATAACTCTTCAACTGTATAGCCTGATATTTCCCATGCTCTATTATTTGCAAAAACATAATTTCCATTTTTATCATTTATTGTAATACAATCAAATGCATTTTCAGCCAAATCTTGGAAGTTCTCTTCATTTTGGATCAGCAATTTCTCCGTTTTCTTGCGTTTAGTTATATCTTCAAAAACCCCTTCTATCCAACCTTTTTTAGGATATACTCGAGCTGAGAATCGCCCCCAAAAAGTTGAACCGTTTTTGCTATAAAATTGTGTTTCAAAATTTTCGATTCTTCCTGCAGTTTTGATTTTCTTTAACATTTTTTCTCTTGTACCCGATTCAACATAGTTATTGGAGACAATACATTCACTAATGAATTCCTTTTGATTCTTATAACCAAACATTTTTGCCAATGGCTCATTACTCTCGATAACTTTTCCGTCCTCTATTCTTGTCCGATATAATCCAACTTGTGCATTCTGAAAAATATTACGAAAAGTTTCTTCACTCTCTTTAAGATCCCGTTTCAGCTGTTGTTTTCCTAATGCATCCTTAATTCTATGGAATACATCTTCCATAGCCAGTGGTTTGGTAAAAAATTCATCTGCACCTTCTTTTAATGCATTTATAGCATTTTCGGCTGAAGCATGCCCTGTCATTATAATACATACCATATCCGGATAACTTTTTTTGCACTCCTTTAGAATTTGTATTCCAGGCATATCGGGCAGGTTAATATCGATCATAGCAACATTGAAGAGAGTTTGCTTTATCTTATCAATTGCCTCACTCCCATTGTTAGATGTAGAAACTTCATAACCTTGATCCTCAAGAATATCGGACATAGATTCACAAATTCCCATATTATCATCTACAATTAAAATTTTATTTTTATTCACTTTTTTCACCTTTTAATTTTCGGGTTTCGGGTTGCGAGTTACGGGTTACGGGGTGCGAGGTTCGGAGTAACGTGGTTAATGAGATTTTTGTTTCCATAACTTCTCAAC
>JAQICU010000166.1 GCA_027858325.1 Candidatus Cloacimonadota bacterium | reverse complement strand
TTTTTGCCACTTTCTTAGTCTCGTAGCAATAATTCTTAATCTTCAAAATGCGCTTGCCTACTAAGAAATTCAGTTTCCAGATCTGTTAACTGCTCTTTAGAATTTACTCCGGATGCTTCTACCATATCATCGAGTAAGACTGAAGTAACAAATTTATTCTCATTATTCAAAATTTCTAGTGTATCAGTTAGATAATATTCATTCTGATTGTTCTTGTTATCAATGCTTTGCAAAGCGGTAAAGAGATCTTTTGCGTCAAAACAATAAATTCCAGTATTAATTTCTTTTAATTTCTTTTCATCTTCAGTTGCATCTTTAAATTCTACAATTCGTTGTATGTTTCCATCGGTGTTTCGTACTATTCGTCCGTACCGAAGAGCATCATCCATTACAGCGGTGAGAACTGTACAGGAAGCATTATACTCTCGATGTTGTGCTTGTATTTTTTCAAGGGTTTTATGTCTGAGAAGAGGTACATCACCGCAAAGAATAAAAACATCTCCCTCAAAATCCTTAAAAATATCTCTTGTTACCATCACAGCGTGACCTGTTCCATTCTGCTGAATCTGTTCTACAAATTTAATATTACCATTTTTTGGAACAACATCGATTACCTGTTTTTTCTTGTAACCAACAACAACTGCGATCAGATCACTATTGATCTTGTTTGCTGTTTCTACAACACGGTTTATCATTGGTTTTCCTGCTAATCCAAATATTACTTTCGGTTTATCTGATTTCATGCGAGTACCTTTACCGGCAGCAAGGATAATTGCAGCAGTTTTTTTCATTTTAGCTCCACAAAAATTTCTTTTATTGTTTTGTGTAATATTGGATGAATAAAATCCGGGCATAATTCCATTAGAGAAGTCAAGACAAATTTACGTTTATGCAATTCAGGATGGGGAAGAACAAGTGCTTCAGTATTCATGATCGTATCTTCAAGGAATAACAGATCAATATCTATGGTTCTAGATCCCCATTTCTCCAGTCTAATGCGACCAAGTTGATTTTCAATGTACAAACACTTTTTCAAGAGATCTTCCGGGATCAAGTTTGTTTCGAGTTCGACAATACAGTTTAGAAAATCGGGCTGGTCAGTTTTTCCATAAGGTGTTGTTGTAATCATTGAACTGGTTCTCTTTATCTCAACATCCTTCAATCGGGATATATGGTTGATCGCTTCAGTAATGTAGTTTTGTTTATCCCCAAGATTTGAGCCTAGACCAAGATAACAATACATTAATTTCCTTTATCGATCTCTTTCCATTTCTACTTCTACTGATTCAAGTGAACCATTTATAGGAACAGAAGGCTTCTTGATCTTTACATTTGCACAGACGATTGATGGGAATGCTTTTAAGATAGAATCTAGAATTGTATTTGAACAAACTTCTAAGAGATAGAATTCTCGTTCTTCCAAAGTGTGCTTGATAATTGCATACACTTTAGTATAGTCAACAGTATCCTCAAGGTGTTTGATCTCTTTATCATGATCTTGGTCTGTTTCATATGAAAAATTTACAATAAATCTTTGTCCCAACTTTCTCTCTTCTGCATGAACCCCATGATATCCATAAAAAACCATTTCATGTAAATGAATTTTCATTATTTACCTCTTTAATATACTAAAGCTTTTTAGTGATTGTAAAACTTAATTTATTTTCGAATTTTTTATCGATTAAGTATATGAATAAACCGCTTAACAAAAGACTTAATAAAGAAATTACAATTGATAAGTCTTCATTTAGTATAAATAAATATTTGCTAATCAAATAAAATGATACCATTGTAATTATGGGAAAAATAAATACAACGAAAGAAGAAAATACACGTAGAGAAGGTGCAATATTAACTTGAACTTTATCACCGATCATTAACTTCAGATCAGTTTTTATTTTATGAAGGATGATCTTATTATTGGAATTACATATTCCACTTACAGCACATCCCTCACAGGAACCAGTTCTTTCGATTTCTACTTGAACAATATTTGCTTCTATTTTTCTAACAACTGCAATATCTTCGTGGTTATCCATAATCTATTTCTCTTTCATTTTATTTATTATATCAGTAGTAGATTTTCCCTCAATAAATGAGAGACTTTTAACCTCTCCATTATAAGAGCTGACAATATCGGAACCGACTATTTCTTCAGGTTTCCAATCACCACCTTTTACAAGAATATTAGGCTTAATGTGATTGATTAACATGTATGGCGTATCATCTTCAAAAATAACAATATAAGAAACAGTACTAAGTGCAGATAAAACTGTTGCTCGTTCAATTTCATTATTGATTGGGCGGTCATTTCCTTTTAGTCTTTTTACAGAGGAATCACTATTCAAACCGAGGATTAAAATATCTCCTAATTCTTCAGCTTCAGCCAAATATTTAACATGACCTGAATGGAGTATATCGAAACATCCATTAGTAAAAATAATCTTCCTATTCTGGCTCTTGAGTTCCTTTACAATTTTTGTGATCTCATCCCATGTTTTTAGTTTGTGTTTCATTTTACGGGGTAACTCCCATTAAAGCAAGCGTAACAATAATTTTCATGTTTTTCTACAGCTCTTTCCAATTGTTCAATAGAAAGATATATAAGAGAATCAGAACCGATGTATTTCCTGATTTCATCTACAGATTTATTATTAGCAATTAATTCTTCTCTTGTTGGTGTGTCGATTCCATAATAGCAAGAGTTTTTAACTGCTGGTGAACCAATACGGAGGTGGATCTCTTTTGCGCCTGCTTTACGGACAAGTTTAGTTATTTTGCGAAGTGTGGTTCCTCGTACGATGGAATCATCAATAAGCGTTACAACTTTACCTTTGAAGAAGTTCGGTAGTGGATTGAATTTTTGATAAACGCTTTCATCACGTATTGTTTGTTCCGGTTTTATGAAAGTTCTACCTACATAATGATTTCGGATCAATCCCATTTCGTATGGCTTGTTCTTGTATTTTGCATAGCCAAGTGCTATAAAGTTCGAGGAATCGGGAACCGGTACAACTACATCAGGATCAATATCATCATCCTCAGCAATCACTGCTCCGATCTTTTCTCTTACTTCATATACATTTTCTTCAAATATCACGCTATCAGGTCGAGAGAAGTAGATAAGCTCAAAGATGCAGTGTTTATTGGTCTTTGTAACACGGAAGTCATTCGGATTGTTTTCAATATTGGTTATGCCATCATTATTAACAACGATTATTTCCGCCGGATTGACCTCTTTTATCCAATCCATATATAAAATATCCAATGCGCAACTTTCTGATGCAACTACAACAGCACTATCTTTTGTTTTACCATAACACATGGGTCGTAATCCATAAGCATCTCGGAAAAGATACATTTCGGTTTTAGTAGCAAGTACTGTAGAATAAGCACCTTTTACATTCTTCATCAATTCTAATATTGCATCTGTAACGGTATAGTTTTCGCGTTCAACATGATAAACAATATATTTAAGAATGAGTTCTCCATCATTTCCACTGGCAAAATATACTCCTTCTCCTTCTAACAAGGTTCTAATCTCACGGTAGTTGATGATGTCGCCATTGCTCGATAATGCATAAGATGGACCTGAAAGAGTTTCGACAATATGAGGTTGGGAATTGTAAACTGCAGAAGCTCCGCGGGTTGGATAACGAACATGCCCGATAGCAATATTGCCTTCCAGATTTTTGATCTTCTCAGGAGTGAAAACATCTTTAACTAATCCCATTTTTTTACGTAACTTGATGGTTGTTCCGTTATTCACTGCCATTCCGCAGCTTTCCTGACCACGATGTTGTTCAGCAAAAAGCCCTAAAGTTGCCATATTGGCTGCATTTTCACTTCCAAAAATACCAATAATTCCGCACATTTATTGCTCCAAATTATTTTTTCTTAAAACTGATTTTATTTTCATTTCCTTTTATCAGACGCTGAATATTAGATTTGTGCCGGATGATAATGAATAAAACGACAATAATTATAAAAATAAGGATTTCCAGCTCAGCAAATGAATTCCTGATATTTATTACTAATTCAGAAATAAACAGTGTAAGAGCTGCTAAAATGGAGCCAAGAGAGACAAATTTACTTAGCCAAACAGTTATGATGAAAACAAATAAAGCTATTGCCATAGGAATTGGAACTAGTGCTATGAATACACCTGCTGAAGTAGCTACACCTTTACCACCTTTGAATTTCAGAAAGATAGTAAAGATATGACCCAAAATCGCAAACAATCCAGTAATTATTAAAATAAGATCAGAAGGTTGATGAATGATTAATCTGGCAATATTCACAGCCAGGAATCCTTTACCTATATCCATTATCAGAGTGAATACACCAACTTTTGTACCAAGGATACGTAAGGCATTTGTGGCTCCAACGTTCCCACTACCAAAATCACGTATATCAATTCCTTTGATAAGTTTACCCATGATATAACTTATAGGAATACTGCCCAGAATATATGCTACAAAAAAAGTTATTATGATATTCATACTACTTTTTCTCTGCTCCTAAAAATTGTTTTTATTGTAGTTCCGCTGAATTTGAATTCATCACGTAGTTGATTGTTTAAATATCGCCTGTAGTGCGTGGTTATCAGTTTAGCATTATTACAGAAAAATACGAATGTGGGTGGTTGAGTTCTAACTTGTGAACAATAATATATCATTGAATGTTTTCCACTGGAGTGTGCGGGTGGGAATTTAGCTGTAACTTTTTGTAGGAACCTATTTAGTTGGCTTGTTGGAATCCGTTTTTTACTCTCTTCATCTACTTCAAGCAGTAATTCAAATATCTTATGTGCACGCTGTCCTGTAAGTGCTGAAATAAAGATTACGGGTGCGAATTCAACAAACTTCAATTCAGTCTTAATTTTTGCGATATATTTACCAATAGTAGAGTTATCTTTTTCGATGAGATCCCACTTATTAACTATTAATATTATTTCTTTATAATTTCTGGCTGCATAAGACGCAATTCGCTGATCCTGGGTTGAGATATCATCATTGGCATCTAAAATCAACAGCACGATATCCGCTCGGTTAATTCTCTCGAGGGTACGCATGGTGCTGAAATATTCTACTCCGTATTTAATTCGTTTTTTTCTTCTTAATCCGGCTGTATCAATAAATGTAAATTTTTTGTTTTTATAATTCAGATTAAGGTCGATGGAATCACGGGTTGTACCGGGAATATCAGTTACTATATTCCCTTCTGTACCGGATAAACGGTTAACTAACGATGATTTACCTACATTTGGTTTTCCAACAATAGCAACTTTGATAACAACTTCTTCTATAATATCTTTGGATGAGAGTGTTTCGATGTTCTTAACAACTTCATCCAAAAAATTACCTGTATTCCTACCGTGAATTGCAGCAATAGGGAAGGGATCTCCAAATCCAAGTTGTAAAAAATCATATATCTCGAGTTCATCTTTTTCATTATCAACTTTATTAGCCACAAGCATAACTTTATCACGGTGAAGAGATAATATCTTGGCAACTTCCATATCAATGGCAGTTGTACCGGTTTTAGTATCAACAACGAACAAGATGAAATCAGCTTCTTCGATTGCTACTTCTGCCTGAAATTTTACAGCTTTATCTATACTATTATTTGATTTTGGAATTATCCCACCAGTGTCAACCACTACAAAGTTCTGACCACTCCATTCTGCTTCTTCGTACTTTCGATCTCGGGTTACCCCTTCTTCAAAATCTACTATAGCACTACGCTTACGGCAAATCCTATTAAATAGAGTTGATTTTCCAACATTTGGTCGGCCGACTATTGCAACAATGCTTTTTCTCATAAATTTTATTACCTTTTATTATCTCTAAATTTAGTGGTCAATCTTTGCTCTAAGCCGAATCTGTCAAATTAAATGATAATTCGAAGTTATATCCCAAAAATTAAATCAATTATAAGTTGAAAGCCCTTGACATATTAGCGAACAGTAAATTTTTCACCTACAATAAATTAATAATACAGGAGGCATTATGTTAAATAAGAACATCATCGAGAAAGTGATAGATAAAGCACTTTCAAATGGTGCTGATTTTGCTGATTTGTTCTTGGAGAGTACATTCAATTCATCAATTACGTTCAACGATAGTAAAACAAAACAAAATATTGTAGGTAATGATTACGGTGCAGGTGTAAGAGTATTTTACGGACACACAGCGATCTATGCCTATACAAATGATCTTAGTGAAAAAGCACTTCTTAATGCAGCAGACGCAGTTAGCAAAGCTGTAAATGGTGGTAAAATCATCACTCCAATTGATCTAACTAAGAAAGAAATACAAAACATACATCCAATTGAAATTCCTAATAATACAATAGCAAAAAAGGATAAAATTGATTTTATTCGCAAGGTTAATGAAGCTTCTCATGGCTATAGTGATCAGATTAGTCAGGTTGATATTCGATTTTTAGAAAAGAACCAGCATGTAATGATAGCCAATAGTGAAGGACTTCTTGTAGAAGATAACAGAAATTATTCAAGAGTTTATGTGTCATCCATTGCTTCCAACGGAACAGAAAAGCAGGTTGGAGGAGAAGGTCCCGGTCGATTTGCAGGTTATGAATTCTTTAAAACAGTGGATCCTGTAGAACTTGGAAAAGAAACTGCGCGAGTTGCGGTAACAATGCTCAATGCAGATTACGCACCTAGTGGCAAGTTTCCGGTTCTTATAGATAACGGCTTTGGTGGAGTTATTTTTCATGAAGCATGCGGGCATCCTCTAGAAACAACTTCAGTAGCAAAAGGTGCTTCAGTATTTGCAGGGAAAATGGGTGAGAAGATTGCTTTTGAAGGGCTTACTGCAATTGACGACGGAACAATGCCAAATGAGTGGGGAAGTGAGAATATAGATGATGAAGGAATGGAAACACAAAAAACTGTTCTCATCGAAAATGGTATTTTAAAATCTTATATGGTCGATAAAATGGGAAGTCTCAAAACTGGTTATAAAAGAACCGGAAGCGGACGAAAACAATCCTATAGATTTGCTCCGGCAAGTAGGATGAGAAACACTTATATAGCTAATGGGAATGATAAGTTCGAAGATATGATCGCTTCTATTGATGAAGGGATCTATGCTGCCAAAATGGGTGGTGGTTCTGTTAGTCCGGGAACTGGAGATTTTAACTTCGCAGTTGCTGAAGGATATATGATAAGAAATGGAAAGATCGCAGAACCTGTTCGCGGTGCAACATTAATCGGGAACGGTGCTGATGCTCTGTTGAAAATTAGTATGATATCTGATAATATGGCAATGGCTCAAGGGATGTGCGGCTCTGTTAGCGGAAGTATCCCAACAAATGTAGGACAACCGGCAATAAAGATCGACGAGATAATCGTCGGTGGAAGAAAATAAGGAGGAGCAGAAATGTATACATCAGAATTCCAAACAATATTTGCCTATGCTAAAGATAAAACAGACGAGACAGAAATTCTGCTCTCATCAGGAAATTCATTTTCTGTTAAAATAAATGAACAAAATGTAGAATCCTTCAATTACTCCGATTCAAAAGGAATTGGTGTGAGAGTTATCAAAGATGGTAAAGTTGGATATGCCTATACAGAAAAATTTGAGGAAGAAACATTTAAACGCATTGTAGATGAAGCTATTGAAAATGCCAAATATACCGAAGAAGATGATGTTATTATCATGGAAAATTATCCTGAAAACACGAACAGCCCAAATGTATACTCAGAAGCTTTGGATAAAGTTGATGTTCTTAATAAAATAGAGCTTGCAAAAGATCTGGAAAAATATGCAAAACAATCTGATAAACGTGTTTTCAATGTTCCATACGCAGTATTCGGTGATGGTAAAAGCTATAGTAGAGTTGCCAACAGCAAAGGTCTGGATAGAGAAGATATACAAAATTATGCATATGCTTTTGTGGGAGCATTATCAGCAGAAAATGATGACAAACGAATGGGAGTGGAATTCCATATTACTAGAGATTTCGGAGAATTTGATGCCAAAAAAATGGCAGAAGCAAGTGTGAAGAAGAGTACAGATCTTCTAAATGGTAATCCTGCAGAATCTGGAAAATATGCTGTTGTATTTAATAATGAAATGATGGCAACAATGCTTGCTACTTTCTCAGGTATTTTTAATGCTAAATCAGTTCAAGAAGGAAGATCTCTTCTTAAGGGAAAGATCGGACAAAAGATCGCTAACGAAAAAGTTACTATAGTTGATGACAACTTGCATCCTGATGGTTTTGCAACTTCTTCATATGATAACGAAGGGTATCCAACTGAAAGAACTATTCTTATTGAAAATGGAGTGTTAAAATCATTTCTGCATAATACGATAACTGCTAAAAAGGACGGTGTAAGATCAACTGGAAATGGCTCTCGCACCTACAAAGGAACTCTAGGAATTAGTACATCAAATTTCCTCATTGAAACAGGTGAATATAAAGAAGCTGATCTATTTACAAAACATGATAAGATAATTGAGATCGTTAGTCTACAGGGAATGCACTCAGGTGCAAATTCAATTTCCGGTGATTTTTCATTAGGGGCTCAAGGTTTTTTATGGGAAAACGGAAAGCGTCAGCATTCTCTAAAACCGTTCACAGTAAGCGGGAACTTCCTGCAAATGTTAAGTGGAGTAGAAGCAATTGCAGATAACTTCAAATTCGATATGAGCAGTAATGGTGCTTCTTCTATTTTAATTAAAGAACTAAATATTAGCGGATAATTAATATACACGATAAAAAAAGGGCGGAGAGTATTCCGCCCTTTTTTAATATTTGACTCATCCTTCAGCCTTCGTCAAGGCTACGCCCTGACAGAGCTGTTCCTCTCCAAAAGAATAGAGTGAACATAAAAAGCTTTTGGAAAGGGAAGGGAGGGAAAGAATTTATTGAAAGAGAATGCTACAATAACATTTATTTTGTCCTCCTTTGAAGAGGGAATTAAAGGGGTTCAACACTTCAACAACTCAACCATTAAACTTTTTCTAATTGACACGTAATATTTGATTAAACAAATTCGGATTTGAATTGATTAATAGGCATGGGATCTGAATATAGTT
>JAQICU010000092.1 GCA_027858325.1 Candidatus Cloacimonadota bacterium | reverse complement strand
TCAGTAATATCAAATCTGATATCTTGAAAATAACATCTCAGATTCCTCATAAATTCTCAGCGGTAAAGGTTAACGGAAAGAGAGCTTATGATCTTGCAAGACAACAAAAAGAGGTAGTGCTTCAATCACGTCCTATACTAATTCAGGGTTTTGATATCGAAAAATTAGAAGACAATAGATTAATATATAAAGCTCATGTTAGTAAAGGAACTTATATTCGCGTTCTCTCAGAAACAATTGCCGAGAAACTTGGAACAATCGGAACAACAGTAAACCTGAGACGAACTAAAATAGGTAATATTGATTTGAGTGATGCAATTAAATTAGAAGATCTAAATATAAATAACTGGAAAAAACATCTTGTCCCGTTAGCTAAAATATTTTCATCACTTACAAGAGTTTATATTGAACCTGAACAACAGGAATTCTTTCATAATGGAAGTATTATTGAGGTTTCGCAAAAAGATGATGATGAAGTTATCGTACTTAACAATGCAGATGAATGTATTGGATTTGGTTACATTAAAGAGGGCTCCCTGAATCCCAAAATGGTATTAATATGAAATATTTTAAAGCACAAAAATGCGATTTCACTAAACCTGTTGTAACTATGGGGACATTTGATGGTGTTCATCGTGGACATGTCAAACTTTTGAAACAAGCTGTAAAGAAAGCTAAAGAAAAGAAGACAAAATCTGTAGTGATTACATACTATCATCATCCTCTGGAAACCATTCATAAAAAAACATTTCCATATCTTCTTACTGAGCGAGAAAACAAAGAAAAACTTATAAAAGAATGTGGAATTGATTGTGTTCTATATCTGGAGTTTGATGAAGAAATGGCACAGATGCAACCGGAAGATTTCTTACAAAAGATCATCATAACTGAGATCGGAGCGCAGGTTCTCATTGTAGGCTATGACACACATTTTGGAAATTCACGTGAAGGTAATTATCAATTTTTAATAGACAGATCTTCGATTTACAATTATTGTATCAAGTTAATTGAACCTGTGAAAATAGATAGCCACATCATCAGTAGTAGCCTGATCCGAGATTACATCAGGGAAGGTGATATGCAGTATGTATCTAAATTACTGGGTAGGAATTACTCCATTCACGGGTCAGTACAATTAGGACATCGCATTGGAAGAAAGATCGGGTTTCCCACAATAAACCTTCAACCACTTGATACTAACAAACTGATTCCGGCAATTGGGGTTTATGTATGTGAAATATTGGTTGAAGGTAAGAAATACTTTGGTGTAACTAATATTGGTTATTCACCAACTCTAAAAACAACACGTATAAAAGAGATAGAAACCCATATTTTAGATTTTGACGATGATCTATATCATAAAGAAGTTGAAGTATGTTTTAATAAAAAACTACGTGATGAATTGCAATTTAATAATAAGAATGAACTTATTGAAGCTATTGGAAAAGATATTATAGAAACGCGGGAATTTTTTAAAAGGAGAAAATAATGTTCTTCTGTACAGAATGCGGATCGGAAACAACAAAATGGAGTGGGAAGTGCCCGGTTTGTGGAGCTTGGAATAGTCTGAAAGAAACAACAAGTGTAACCGGTAGAAAGAATAAAAAAAATAAAGGTCGTGATATTTTTGAAAATGAACCAAATAAAAAACCTTTGAAACTTAAAGATATAAATTATACAGAACAGCAAAGAACAAAATCCGGTATCTCAGAATTTGACGGCACACTCGGAGGTGGTATTATTCCGGGAATGGTTGTACTTATCGGGGGAGAACCGGGTATTGGGAAATCGACTCTTATGTTACAGGTTTCAGATCAGCTTGCTCATCAAGGTAAAAGTGTTTTATATATTTCAGGTGAAGAGAGCGAAGAACAGATCAAACTTCGCAGTCAAAGATTGGGATGTAATTCTGATAATTTATTTCTATATTGTACAACTGATTTTGAAGAAATTGCCCAAACAATATTCAATACAGAACCTGGAATTGTGATCATAGATTCTATTCAATCAATGTATCTTAGCACAATGGAAAGTGCGCCCGGAAGTGTTTCACAACTGCGGGAATGCACCGGGTTTTTTACTCGCATTGCAAAACAGAAAAATATTCCGATCTTCCTTATAGGACATGTAACAAAAGGCGGTATTGTCGCTGGACCTAAGATCATTGAACATATGGTAGATACGGTGCTTTATTTTGAAGGGGAAACACAGAATCAGTTTAAGATCCTTCGTGCAACTAAAAACCGTTTTGGTTCCACAAATGAAATTGGAATATTTGAAATGCGTTCTACAGGATTATCGGAAGTAAAAGATCCTTCGCAGTTGTTTCTTACCAGAGAGAATAATATTGGCTCATCAGTTGGGTGTTTATTGGAAGGATCAAGAGCGTTTCTAGTGGAAGTTCAGGCACTTGTTTCTCCGGCAAGTTATGGGAATCCACAAAGGGTGTCGCTTGGGTTTAATCATCGTAAATTAGCATTATTGCTTGCGGTGATAGAGAAGAACCTTTCTGTTAATCTTAGGAATAATGACGTATTTCTGAATCTAACCGGAGGGATCAAAGTTACCGATCCGGGATTGGATCTTTCAATTATTGCAGCTATAATTTCCAGCTTTAAGGAACTTACACTTCCTGCTAATACACTATTACTTGGTGAGGTGGGGCTTAACGGAGAAATAAGACCTGTTTCTCAGACAGATAAAAGAATTAAAGAAGCAAAAAAACGTGGATATGAAAATATAATTATTTCTTCTAAAAGTAAAACTTCAAGTAAAGAAGTAAATATAAAAAAGATCAAACACGTCAGACAACTCTTTCCGATATTGTTTAATAAATAGGATTCAAAATGATTCTCCCTTCGTAAGGGAGAATTAAAGAAGGTTTCATTTATGTATCGAGTCATAAGGAACAACGACTTGAAATCTTTTTTATAATTTATATCGACTCGACGAATCTTTCGAGTCGAAAACAACCCGAGTCGAATTCAAGACAAAATAACCGTCATTCCCACGAAAGTAGTAATCTTTGTTTTCTGATTGATAAGTTAACTTATCAATCCAAATGTGTCCGCAATCCAGTAGTTGCCGGATGCGAGCGAGAGAACTATGAGGAATGAGGTTTCCAAGCTGGGGCTTGGAAACCAGGATATTATTTGCAAAGTATTATAAAAAATCCCCTTTGGAATATTCCAAAGGGGATTTTGTTATTTAAACTACTAATTAAAATCCACCGGATTTAGTAGCTTCTTTAAGTTGTTTCAGAGTTATTCTGGTTTTTGCAATCTCATTAAGAACTGAAGTTTTATCTGTTCTTTTTTCAGTTTCAGTAAGATAATTTTCAGCTTTATTGAAATTAGAATAAGCTTCAGCTTTCACTTTATCACGTAGTTCAACCAGTTCATCAGCTTTTTCCCCATAATAGATACTTTTATCTTTGTACAATTCCTCGAATTCAAGAAACTTCACATATTTTTTGTAGCCTATCTTTTGATGGATAGATGCTAAAACACGATATGAATCATAAATGTCCGCATCTATCTCAATTGCTTTATTGGCATGATGTATGGCTTTAGTAAAATCTTCCAAAACTATAAATACATCCGCTAGTCGAAGATATACTTTTGGATTCTCAGGGTCAATAATTTTAAGATCATTTAGAATCTTGAGAGCTTTATCGTTTTGATTTGTCTCTCTATAAGCACCTGCCAGGTTCATATACGCTGTTTTATTCTCAGGTTGATCATTAACCATTTGCTGATAATTCTCGATAGCACTTTCCAACTTACCGGTTTTGTGATAGCATTTAGCAAGTTTCTTTTGCAGATCATCATCATCAGAAAATGCATTGGAAGCAGTTTCCAGCGGTTTTATAGCTTCATCATAAAATTCCATATTATAAAGAAGTTCACCCAAAGCCTGATAAGCTTCGGAGTAATTTTCATCTAATTCAATTGCATGGTTATATGCTTCTTTCGCCTGATCGGTATATTGCAGCTCAGTATAAATATTTCCAATACTCAGCCATACTTCTTTGTTATCTTCAAGTTCTGTTATCTTTTCAAGGGCTTCTGCAGCAAGTTCATATTCTTCCATTTTTAAATATGATTTACTTAAGTAATTAAGAACGTCTTTATCTTCCGGTGTAATTTCCAAAGCATTATTGTAATATTCAACAGAAGCAGTAAAATCTTTTTCTATAAATTTGATAAGACCAAGATAAAAATATACGTCTCTATTTTTTACATCAAGACCAACAAGATTTAAAAAAGTCTCTTCTGCTG
>JAQICU010000050.1 GCA_027858325.1 Candidatus Cloacimonadota bacterium | reverse complement strand
GTAAATGGGGATGTAAATATTTCTGGAGTAATAGATGCTGTCGGCTCAAGGGAAAATGGTACTTTTTCTTTGGTGGAATCCACTTTGTCGCATACGAGTGCTCATAATTCAATTCTTCAAATCCAAAATGCTTCCGACGATCCAGCTTCTGAGGCTAATATACAATTTGCTGCAGGTTCTCCTGCACATGGAAGAGCTACCATTTCTGCTACACATGATACTTTAGCTGGAACCTATAATGGTAATTTAAGTTTAGAAGTTCGAAACGGGACCACAAGTTATCTCAAGGCAATAACTATGCGCTCAAGTGGAAACGTGGGTATTGGTAATGAAGATCCTTCCGAAAAGCTTTCGGTTTCAGGCATGGTCGAAAGTACAACTGGAGGATTTAAATTCCCAGACGGAACAATACAAACAGCAGCTGCAACTGGAAGCGCTACATATTCCATTGGCGACTTTGCACAAGCCGGCATAGTATTTTGGCTTGATGAAACAGGCGAACACGGTTTAGTATGTGCTAAAACAGACCAAAGTGCAGGGGTGAGATGGCATGCAGGTACTTTAGGGGATACACAAGCGAAAGGAGACGGTCCTTATGCAGGCGAAGCTAATACTGCTATAATTATTGCAGCACAAGTGGCAATTGGTGATGATGGTGCAACTTATGCAGCCCGTATTTGTAATGAATTACAAATTACCGAAGGCGGCAAAACTTATGGCGACTGGTATTTACCCTCAAAAGAAGAACTAAACCTTATGTATCAAAACATAATAACAATAAACACAACTGCAACAGCAAACGGAGGTTCTGCTTTTGCGGCAGGCCTCTATTGGAGTTCTACTCAGCATGGTGGCGCCGATGCGTGGGCAGTGTATTTTCCTAATGGACTTTCGTACTACTACCCTAAGCATACCATTTGCAGCGTTCGTGCCATTCGGTCTTTTTAAAATTAATGAAGAAAATTATTGTAGGGATAGCTTACCAAGCTGTCCTAATAAATACGAAATAAAAGGAGAGCAATATGAAAAAGATATTAATATTATCATTCCTGATTTGCAGTTATTTATCTGCTGAGATTCCTGAAGGTTATTATGATGGAGCTGAAGGGCTAATAGGGGAAGAACTAAAAACTGCACTACATGAGATTATTGATAATCATATTGAATTTCCATACACAAGTACAAGTACGGACACATGGGACATTCTCAAAGAAACTGATAGAGATCCGAATAACCCAGATAATGTTATCTTGATATATACCGGTTGGTCAGTAGATGCAGAACAGGAATACAATAATGGTCAAGGTTGGAGCAGAGAGCATGTATGGGCAAAATCACATGGAGATTTCGGCACTGATCCTGGAGCTGGAACAGATGTTCATCACTTACGACCTTGTGACATTTCCGTTAACTCATCAAAGAGCAATAAAGACTTCGATAATGGTGGGACAGAATATATCGACCCCGATGGTGGTCCGACAGGTTGCTATAGAACTACCTATACGTGGGAACCTAGAGAAGCAGTAAAGGGTGATGTAGCCAGAATGATGTTTTACATGGCAACACGTTATGAAGGTGACAGTGGAGAGCTTGATCTTGAGCTTGTAGACTATGCTCCTTCATCACCTGATGGTGAACCAGTTCATGGTGTATATTCAACTCTGATGCAATGGCACGTTGAAGACCCTGTAGATGCTTGGGAAGAAAACAGAAATGATATCATTTATGAAGATTATCAAGAGAACCGGAACCCTTTTATCGATCACCCTGAATATGTTGAAATGATATACAATCCAGTCTCAGTAGAAGATTCTCAAGTGTCATTAGAATATTATACAATATCCAACTATCCGAACCCATTCAACCCTGAAACAATAATAAGTTTTGAAATAAAGGAAAGTGAAAGTGGTGTGCTCACAATATTCAATTTGAAAGGACAATTAATAGAATCTCACGAGTTTAATTCATGTAAGCATGAATATACGTGGAATGCAGATGATCATGGATCAGGGCTCTATTTTTATCAACTGAAGACAGAGAGCAGTATACTAACAAGGAAGATGCTGCTTCTAAAGTAATTCCGATAAACATTTTCTCATTTTATTACACACTATCAAATACTATTCAGCTTGACACACAAATCTTCTTTTTCAATATTTAATTGCTTTAATTTTAAAATAATGATTAGACATTGAGTTAGGAAAGTAACTAAACAATAAAAAAGGAGAATATACATGAATAACCCTGAAGTTCTTTTCTGTCCGCTTTCAGCAAAGAGTAAATTACAGGAACGCAAAGATGTAATGTATAAAATAATTTCTCAGATCGATTTTGAAACCATAATATCTGAACGTGATAAAGTTGCTATAAAATCACACATCGGAGATAAAAACAACGACACTCACATCTCACCGAAAATAGTAGCTCTTGTTGTTCAGGAAATAAAAAAACATAAAGCATTGCCCTATATCACCGAAACTTCTACCCTCTATTCAGGCCCACGCTCCAATGCTATTTCTCACCTGCATCTAGCAGAAGAACATGGCTTTACATATGCTGAGACAGGTGCTCCTTTCATTATGTCAGACGGACTGTTTGGCAATACAGAGATCGAAGTTCCGATCAAAGGGATCCTGTTCGACAAAGTGAATATCGCACGTGACGCAGTTCTGACAGATGCATTGATCGTTCTATCGCATCCCACCGGTCATATTCTTTCCGGTTTGGGAGCCTGTTTGAAAAACCTGGGTATGGGACTGGCCAGCCGTAAAGGTAAAATGTTGCAGCATTCATCCATAAAACCATACGTGAAAGCTGATGAATGCACCCTTTGCGGACAGTGTATAAAATGGTGCCCGGTACAGGCGATCATCGAAGAAAACGACAAAGCTTTTATCCGGGACGAAATCTGTATAGGTTGCGGAGAATGCCTGACCTTGTGCAAATTCTCGGCTGTGAAATTCAACTGGGGAATCGGATCGGAAGATATTCAGAAAAGCATAGCCGAATACGCTCTGGGTGCTGTACAGAATAAACGTGGAAAATCTCTATTCATCAACGTCCTGACTGATATGACAAAAGAATGCGACTGCATGAGCATTAAACAGACACCAATAATTGATGATATCGGTATATTGGCTTCCACCGATCCGGTGGCTGTTGATCAGGCAACTCTCGATCTGACCAGACAGAAAAACAGCAAAGATCTAGGAAGATTGGCCTATCCTGCTCTCGATCCCAATATTCAGTTAGCTCATGCTGAGAAGATTGGTTTGGGTAGTAGAAAATATGAACTGGTTGAGATTTAATAAATCAAGAGAAATCTAAAAAATAGAAATCCATGCAACATTGTTCAGATACCTATAGATTTGGGGGTATCCTCACCATATTCAACTTGAAAGGGCAATTGATCGAATCTAAAGAGCTAAATGCTGGGATGCATGAATATACATGGAATGCTGATGATCATGGATCAGGGCTCTATTTTTATCAGCTGAAAACAGGTAGTTGGCTACAAAATGGAAGGATGCTACTTCTCAAATAGCACTAAGTATTTAACTCCAGAGAAATTTAGATTGGCATTTGAAAAGAAAGTCAAAGATATTAACACATTGAAAGTGGACTAAAAAATGGGGGACCGTCAATAGTAAGTTGAACTAAAATCCATGGTTCCTGCCAGATGTCAAACTAAGTGGTATTTTCAATCAACACCCCATACGGAGACACGTATATATTTTGTCATACTTATTTAAGATTTACTGAATAAAAACACTAACCTGCTGCGAATTGAGAATTTACCCACATCTCCCTATCAGAAAAGGAGATGTGGGTTCGCAGTAATTGCGAATCTTTAAGAATTCGGTTTATAGATATCTACATTCCGTATTCTGGTCGATCTGTCCTTAACAATCAGACCCGCTTTGATCAAGGATCCTAGAACTGAGTTTATTTTCTGTGCTGACAAATGATTATTAAAGTGTCTGTGGATCTCAGTACTGGTAACCTCTTTCTTATTTCTGATGAACTTCAGAAGCTTCGTTTCAAGCTCCATTTGCTCATCAGGAGATATATTTTTAATAGTGGCCATTGCCTGGGCCATATAGAAAGCAACCAGATACTTAGCCCTCAGGGCTTCATCTTTTGATGCTGTTGTTTTGCCGGCAAGTACGCACTCCAGGATGGTGAATTTCAAAAAATAATCTGTCTGCAAGCGGCTGAAGATCGATTTCATGGCATTATCAACTGATAGTTCCTCGATCAGTTTATCACTCTCATGATAAAACTCCGAATAGACTGTTTCAAACTTCTCATCAAATATGATCTCTTCAGGTTCCAGTTCATAAAGCTTTACAAAAACTTTATAAAGCAATTCTATCTTATTTGCATCCGGTTTCTTTGGTATGGGAATGGATCTTGTCTTTCTGTTCTGGAAAGCAAAGAGAAATCGTGCCAGAAAACCGGAAGTTGCATCTCCTTTATGAAGATTGTGCTTTAACCAGACAGGAGTAGAGGCTGTTGCAATACTAAAGATCGGATATTCAAGATTAGTATCATCTTTGGTGATGAAATTTACTTTATAAGACTCAGGAACATCAAAAAACGATGTAAGTAAGGATTTCATATCACAGTTGAATCCTTTTTTCAGCAGTTCTAAAAATGTGGCTAGTTCTGAGTGCTCGATCACCCCATATTTCTCATACTCGAGAATTTCCAATAATGACGACATTGATGAACGGGATGGCAGTAGGAAATTTCTGCCCTGAATATCATCATTACGTTTTTTCACCATCTTCAAACCAATATCAAGCGATGTTGTTTTTCTGCTTCGTGTACTCTCACCTAAAATTATCACCCAGAAATTGGCGAACATTCTCTTGGTTCCCCACACTATCCAACGTGAAAGGGATATAGCTGACCCGATCGATGCAAATAACACAGTAAGTATGAACTTTGCAGATGCTTCAGAACAATTATTGAAAGTGTCGATATAGCAGCGGTAAAAATCATTCAATTCATTGTGATCTAGATCTAATTTGTTATCAATAATCTTATTTATCATTATTTCTAATTCCATATTCTCTCCTTTAACATTGGGCCGCCGCAGCGACCCAGATTGTTTCTCTATTAGAGCTTATCCATCATTGAGTTTATGCTCTTATCATTATCATTTGATCTGGTTTTATCCAGTTCCTTCTTGATGACCTTATTCTGCTTCTTAAGGCTTCTAATCTCACATTTTAAATGGTTAATAATATCCATTGTTATATCACGTTCATAGATCGCATTGATTTTCTGGATGATGTCGAGTGTAAAATTACGCACGTGGTAAATGTATTGATGCTTATTTGGATAGCCTAATTTCACTGAGAAATCAGTCTGACTGATACGTTCATTCATCCGGATCGCTTCTATCGGATTCATCTCACTTATTTTATAATTCATAATCACTTCTCCTTCTGGTGGATATCTAAAAGAAACATATTAGCCATTGCTCTTATAGCTTTAATTGCTGTGTTAAATCCATTTAGTGTATCTTGATTATCTAATTTTTCTGCAGATTCTAATAGGTAATCGCATCCATCTATTAGTATATTTAAAGTAGCTTCTGATCCCTGTTTGCGGAGTATCCCACGATTTCCTTCCCGAAGTTGACGATTAAGCAGCATTGCTTTTGCTAGCACTATCAATCTGATAGTATCATAATCTAAAGAACTTATAGCATTGATAACAAACATTTGATTATTGTTAGCCGTAAGAACTGGATCAAAACCGGATATCTTTTTACACGTAATTTCTTTCTTATTTACATTTTTCATTTTTATCTCCATTTTTTTTGTATTCATCGAACTCTACATATTTTAAGAATTCTTTCCATCTCTTAGGATCAACGTTATCCGGAATCTCATCGGGCTTTTTCGAGAAGTGATCCATAATGATCTGATGCTGTTCTTCCCAACTCATTGAGCCGTAGTGGAACCCACTAAGATTTAGTGATTTTTGGCCCATATTTTTCATAAGAGCTACCCAAAGATCCATCAAAGGCATCCTACTCTTCATTGCCTTAGTGTAACTATGTCTAAATTTATGAGCACTGTATCCCGGAAATCCGGCTTCTGTACAAATCTTTTTCACGATCTTAGATACATTATACTTTGACATGAACTCTTTCGATAGCTCAACAGACTCTACGAAACAGAGATCATTTCCCACTTTTCTCGGTTTAGATCTGGGAAAAATCGGGTCATGATCCTTGTATCCTAAAGAAACGAGTTCTGAATAATAATCTGAAAAAATCTTAAACAATTGTTCATTCAGAGGAACTACAGTAATTTCAGTGTAGTTGCCAAATTTGGGATTATTATATTCAAGTTGTAATGTAAGCCTGGACTCATGTGGATCCCAGTCGCACATTCTCAGCTTCACCAATGACGCTCTTCTCACTCCGGAAAGAGCAAGAAACGAGATCATTGCTTGTTTAGATCTTTTTACAATTGTAGCTGATCCAATCGATTTAACAATCTCAAGAATCACGTCATAGGAAGGATATTTTACAGTATGACCTTTTCCGGTTTTAAGAGCATTTGCTTCTTTTAAAGACAAATTGAAACACTCGATCAACTCGAAATTGATCTTCTTCTTAAATCCCGGTCTATCCATTAAATAGATAAACATTATCTGAACATAATGGAGATATTCACTAACTGAAGATAATGATATTTTTTCTCCCCTGTATGTCAGTCCTTTCAAATACTCCTTGAATTCGATAGCTGTATCAAGTGTGACAGATTTAAAGTCACAATTATTGGAACTTGTTATGAAATGAGAGACCGCCTTCTCAATTTTAGATAGAGTTGCAGATGTATAACCTTTAATGTGAAGACAATATTTGTAATAAAACCTATACAGGATCTTAGCGTTTTCACCTGCAGGTCTAATTACCATTTTCTTGATGTTCCTATTCTTTGTTATTTTAGGCTCTACCATAGTTGTTGTAGTTATTATATTAGTCTCTACACCTACAGGTGTCTGAATGGCAAATTTCACCATCTTCTTACCGCACCTTGGACACTTTGCTGTTAATATTAGCTGTACTTTACCCCGGTAAGTTTTACCCGTTTTCTTTTCCGTGATGTCTTTTAGATCAATTAAAATTGGTTTCTTGGAACAGTCACAGTGAAAGGCATTATATTCGCTACAATCTTGCTTAGAACTTTTCTTGAGTTCTTTATCGTATTGCTTTAAGTCAAATCCAAGCATAAGTGCAGGACTATCCCATAATAAAGGCAATTCATCATGAATTGCCCTCCGGATATTCTTTTCATTATTGCCTAATTTCACTACATCTGCTACATTCAGTATTTGGTTATCTCTTATATTCCGAGTATTAAGCATCATGATGACCACCATTAGTAAGACTATTGATAGCCCTACTGTGGATCTCTGATTCTGAGGCAATACGGAATTTTTCAATATAGGCAATAACATCAACTCGCTTAAAAAGTACGCGTTTTCCAAAACGATACTTTGGAAGCAAATTTTTCGAAGAAATTTGATACCCCGTTGAGAGAGGGATTCCCGCTAATTTCGCAAATTCCTTCATGGTCAGGTACTCTTTCTGACCCTCTTTACCTCTCTCTACTTTCTTCACCAATTCATCCAACTGATTTTGGACGTTTTCCAACTGTGATGAAATTCTTGACAGAACTTCATCACCTGATTTCTTAACCATTGTTTTCCTCCATTAATGTTGGAGGACCGGTCCTCAATGCCACCTGAATAACTTCTCTATTTTCAGGTGTGTTAATTAACATGTGACAATTTTATTTTTCAGGAAATCAAAAGTCAAAACGTAAGATAAGCATTTTTGCGGGAACCGATATGTCTTTGTTATAGAATGATTTATGTGTTTTTTTGTATATTAATAAAAAAACAGTCAAAATTGACTGTTTTAGACATTCAAAATAAGAAACAAGTGGTATATTTATTCGATATTATCTTCT
This sequence comes from Candidatus Cloacimonadota bacterium, assembly GCA_027858325.1. Classification (GTDB taxonomy): domain Bacteria; phylum Cloacimonadota; class Cloacimonadia; order Cloacimonadales; family TCS61; genus Tenebribacter. The sequence continues at coordinate 1,269 of JAQICU010000050.1, read as the reverse complement.
TCGAGCAAATCGTTAAATCTGTAATCCATTCTGCCCAATATCATGAACCACTGAAGTACATCTTCTTTGGCTATGCGTTTTACGATATAAGAATATGATCTATTTCTAAATTTTGAATAATATTCACTTTTCTCTTCCAACCATTCACGTATGTAACTTTCAGAAACATTAAAATCATAATCATCAGCGGTATTTATTATAGCCTCGCTTGCCGAATTACCTTTATCTCTTTCTTCAATTACTTGAAATAATACTCTCGGAGTAACTTTGTCAGTAAATCTTAAATCATCTGGTATATTTTGGTTATTAATTTTGTTCTGTATTTGAATCACCTTATATAATTCTAAACTAAACTTGAACTCATTCCAAAATAAGAAGGCTTCTTGCTTTTCTTTTATCCTATATATTGTTCTTTTATCGATACTTTTGTAGACAAGGAACATGAAGAAAGGATTAATCTCATGAAGATCAAATAAATTAGGAATACTTAAGCTTAACATTTTCCTATAATTATTTTCCTCATAATAAACTGATTTCATTAATGAAAGAATATCATTTTTAAGAAACCCATCATAGTCATTCAAATTTATGTTAATCTCTCTTTCGAGAGCTGTAATTTTAGAAGTTGATTTTTTAGGTTTTCGATAATCTTTGGATAATTTTATTATATTGTCTAAATGCTGTGTTACCTTCTGAATTTCACGAGAATTTGTTTCAATTTTTTTAAATTCTCTGTTTTTTGTAATTACTCTTCTTAGCCTATTGGCGACTATTATGATCATATTCGAATTATCTTTTTACCTGATTTTGTTGAGTTCCCTTTTAATTATCTCATTCATAGGACTACAGGATCTTGCTATTTGTAATTGAACACAGTTATCATATTCCTCTATTAGTAACTTTTTGGATTGAGATATTTCAGCTTTTATTGTTTTGGAGATTGTAAAATGTCTAAATATTGGTAAAAAGCCAATATCAGTCATCCAATCTAGCTCATCCTGTCTACTGATAATTTTTTCATGAAATATTTGATGATCAAATGCTAATGAATATACTGATAGTTTATTACTAATATCATCGAAATAATCAATAAAAGTTTTAGTTATACTTGGCAATAATCCTCCTTATAAGGCAATATTAGTATGACATCTTATCTGGGATAACTCCCCTAACACCACCTTTTGGATTTTGAGTATCATTCTTTCTTCTTGGAATTAGGTGAACATGAAGATGAAATATTGTTTGTCCTGCAACTTCACCGGAATTGAT
>JAQICU010000027.1 GCA_027858325.1 Candidatus Cloacimonadota bacterium | reverse complement strand
ATATATTTCTTCTCATTATTCCATTTTTTATTAATTTTTCATTAACATTTATTAGTAATCCAACTCTGTAACCTGATAGTTTTAGGTATGTAATTAATTGAGCTTCGTGAACGTGTGTAAGTTTCTCTACAGATTTCAATTCAACAATAACTTTATTTTCTACTAACAAATCTAATCTATATTTGGTTTTAATAGTAATATTTTTATATTTTATTGGAATTAACACTTGTTGTTTAACTAATAAATTCATGATGACTAACTCATACAGAAAACATTCCTCGTAAGCAGATTCCAACAAACCGGGACCAAGGTTCTTATGAACTTCTATTGCAGCTTGAATAATCTTATTAGTTAGATATTCATACAATAATTTACTCATCTTTTTCTCAGTGTCCTCCGTGTTCTCTGTGGTTTCATCCTTCAATGTTTAAAATGTCTTATACCTGTAAACACCATTGCAATATCCAGATCATTGCAGGCTTTTATAACTTTTTTATCTCGCATAGAACCGCCTGGTTGAACAATTGTTTTTATTCCAACTTGAGAAGCTAAAATAATGTTATCCGGAAAAGGAAAGAAAGCATCGGAGACCAGAATAGCTTTACCAAATTCCTGATTAAAATACGAGATAATGTCATCTCCCTCAAACTCCATTGTCAGATTTTCTGTTGCTTTCTCTATTGCTAATTTGGTCGAGATCAAGCGGTTTGGTTGTCCAGCTCCCATACCAAGAAGTTGGAACGTTCCATCTTCCATTTCTCGAACCAATATAATAGAATTGGATTTTACCTGTCGCATAGCTATCAAACCAAATTCGATCAAATTTTTCTTGGCTTTAGTATCTACTGTTCTCTTAGTTACTATTTCCATCTTTTCATACAACTGATTATCTGTATCCTGCACTAAAAGCGAATTGTGTAAATACTTCATATCAATTTCACGTTGGCAGATGACAGGATCAAATTCTACAATGCGCAGATTTTTGTGGAATTCCAGATACTTGAGAGCTTCATAACTGTAACCTGGTGTTACAATAACTTCAACAAATTTGCGTTTACTTTTATCTTCGTTGTTCAATTCAAAGAATTCTACAGTTTCCAGCTCAATCGGTTGATTGAAAGCAATAATTGATCCAAAAGCCGAAACCGGATCACCTGCCCAAGCATGTTTAAGAGCCGTTAACTGATCATCAGCTTCTGCCAATCCGCATGGATTGCTGTGCTTGATCACACCTACAGCAAATCGCTGCAAATCTTTCACCGATTCAATTGCACCCTGGATATCGTTCAGATTATTGTAAGAAATTTCCTTCCCATGCAAAACCTTCATATCATAAAGTGAATCTGCTTTTCCTGCTTCGCGATAGAAGTATCCTTTTTGATGTGAATTCTCACCATAACGCAATTTATTCCCACCTGTAAAATGCAGTCGAACAGACTTTTCATCAGCTTTTTCATCCATTGTAGTTGCAATCAGTGCATCATAATCCGCTGTATGATTGAAAGCTTTTCTTATCAATTCAAAACGAGTTTCTTGGGATAAAGCTCCCTTATTCTTTTTAAGTTCAGAAATGATCTTTGTATAATCATTAACATCTGTGAGTGTAGCCACATATTTGAAATTCTTAGCAGCAGCACGAACCATTGTAGGACCACCAATGTCAATATTCTCGATCAACGTCTCAAAATCAGCCCCTGAAGCTCTTACTTTAGAAAAAGGGTAAAGGTTGCATACGACCAGATCGATCGGTTCAATTCCCAATTTTTCTGCTTCGACCGCATCTATTTCTCTATCAAAAAGCAAAGCACTTTCTATATTAAAACTGATAGTCTTCATCCTACCGCCAAACGCTTCGGGATTTCCTGTAACTTTAGAAATTTCTGTTACTTTTATACCGGCTTCTTCCAACACTTTTTTTGTTCCACCGGTCGAGATGATTTCACAATCAAACTCTTTCAAAACATTTGCCAATTCTACTATTCCCGTTTTATCTGAAACGCTGAGTAATGCTCTTTTAATTTTTATCATTTTCGCCTTTCTTAAAACCACATTTTTCAATTTTATCATTATAACTGCTATGATAATTTAGTACCTTATTGGCATAGAAGAACATTAATTCTCCCATTTCGTCTTCAAACTTCACAAAATCAAATTCGTCATCTAACTCAGCTGCGGTTTTATTTGCAAATTCTAAAGCTTCATCAAATTTTTCACTCGTATTCTGTGGTTGTGAATGAATATATTTGTCATCGTTATAAACAGCATCAATATCCAATTTAATTGATTTTTGCTCAAACTCATCAATATGATTCCAATCACCGCTTTTAATATCAAAAACATACATTGGAATAAATTTGTGTGCTTTTTCTATAACAAACTTGATCGCATCAATTAAATAATTCAATTCAAATTCATCTAAAATATAATGAAGGTTTAATCTAACCCAGCCCGGTTTAATTCCTGCATAACCAACATTAGTTATCATACATCTATAAAAATCGGAAAATTCTTTTTCAATTTTCATCAAATGATGTCCATAAGGACCTGCGCATGAACACCCTGCCCGAGTTTGAATACCAAAAAGATCATTCAGCAAACGAGTTACAAACTTAGGATGCAAAATTTTATCTTTATGTGTAATATTAAATGGGATGATCGGAACTTTCTTGTCAGCTGCCTGCGGACCATAAAACATTATTCTATTATTATCGATAAAAGCATTCTGAAATTTGTGATAATAATATTCCTCAATCTCTTCAATATTTTCTGCACCTACTTTCTTCTTCAGTTGGAAAACTAGAGATGTTCTTATCGCTTGCATAATTCCGGGTGTTCCCGGCTTTTCACGGGTCTCGATATCTTTGATAAATTCCTCTTTCTGAGGAGAAACATATTCAACTGTTCCTCCTGCTGCAATGGTTGGAGGAAGCTCTTTTGGATAGATATCTTCATTGAAAATAAGAACTCCGGAAGTTCCTGGTCCTCCTAAGAATTTATGTGGAGATAAAAATATCGCATCGAAATAACTTTCATCATTTTTATTCATATTAATTTCTACATAAGGTGCACAAGCTGCAAAATCGAAACAGGCAATTGCATCGTTTCTGTGCAATATACGAGCAACTTCATAAACATCAGTTTTTAAACCGCTTACATTTGATGCAGCTGAAAATGAACCAATTTTAGGACGCTTTTTATATTTTTGGTCAGAAACAATTTCTTCTAATTTAATTAGATCAAGTTCATCATTTTCATTTAAAGGAATTTCTATGATATCACATAAAGTCTGACGCCACATGATCTCATTGGAATGATGTTCATACGGTCCCACAAATACAATTGGCTTATTTTCATGAATGAAATCGTGAAGTTCCAGACCACATTGAATTCTACCGGGATACCTTTCATTACAACTCTTCAGAAATCCATTAACTCTCTTGCGAGTAGCAGGCGGCCAGAAAACTCCTAGAATCTCCTGAAGTTTTGTTATCCCACCAGTTGTACCTGATTCTGTAAAAATTATCTTCCCTTTCTCTCCTGCATTTACAAGTGTTTTAATGCTTTTCTCGGCATCATGTAAAAGTTTAGACATCGTTTTACCTGTAAAATCATCTTCGGTATGTGTATTAGCGTAATATTGAAGAATTTTCATAAGATAATTTTCAATAGAATATAATCCTCTTGCACTGGCAGTATAATCTGCATAAACAAGTGGTCTTTTCCCAAAAGGTGTTTCAAACAACATATTCCGACCGATAATATCTTTACGTAACCATTCTAGTGATTTAATCTTATCTTTTACATTCATACAATTTCCTTTTTATCACCTAATCCCAGCCTTCTCCTCCAGGAAAAGGAGTTTACCCCTCTTTACGAAGCTTCTGCTTCGTAAAACACTAATGTTTGCAGCTCCTGCTGCAAATACGAAGTAGAAACTTCGCAACTTACTGCATTCCCAAGCAGAAGCTTAGGAATGAGAATCTCTGAGATGATTAACAATATTCCTAAAAATCTTCAATCCATCCCCATCTTCGTTGATGTTAGGATTTTGTCTTTTCATCTGACCCCAATTGGGATGGTTATACAAACTCAAGAATGCTTCCGGATGCGGCATCATTCCCAGAACCTGTCCGGTGGAATTGGTGAGTGCGGCGCAATCCAGATCTGCCCCATTCGGATTTATTGGATATTCGGAAGTGATATTTCCATCCGCATCACAATAACTGAAAGCACTCAGATTCTGTTTTAAAATTTCTGCATTGATCAATTCATCTTTAATGATCAGTTTCCCTTCACCATGCCGTACAGGACAAGGCATGATATCAATATCCGTCAAGAACGGAGTAGTACATTTTGGATTTTTTTTTAGGTAAACCCAACGATCCTCATATTTAGCAGAATTATTTCTGGTAAGTGTAACTTCCTGATCAAAATTACTTTTTGTATTTGGAAGTAGTCCCATTTTAACCAGAAATTGAAAACCATTACAAATACCCAAAATAAATTTTCCTTGTGAAAGAAAAACTTTAATCTCTTCTAAAAGTGTTTTGCCTGATCCCATTTTTTTATATTTCATTTTATTCGCTAATACTTTACCGGAACCTAGATCATCACCGAAAGAAAATCCACCAGGAAAATTTAGAATATCATATTCATGAATATATTCCTTTTCCAAAAAAATATCGTTCAAATGAACAATTCTGGATTCTGCTCCAGCCAATTTATAAGCTGCTGCAAGCTCTTCTTCACAGTTAATTCCGTAACCTGAAATTACTAACGCTTTAACTTTTTTCATATTATCCTTTTAATTTACTTGTTCCCAAGTTAAACTTGGGAATACAATTTCTGCGAAGTTTAACTTCGCTTCATTTCCGTTACGAAGTACAACTTCGTGACCAGAATTTAATTTTATCCTTCGATACATCCGGCAGCTGCCGGACACTCAGGATGACAATAACTCAATACAATATCCATAAATTATACTCATTTTCACTCCATGTTCTGAACCTGAACCTCTTAAACTCCCCTCTATTTTGTAAAGAGAGGGGGCGGGTGTGAGTTACGCCAATCCTTTTCCCCAAGCACTTTGAAGATCATTAGTACTTGTATCGATCAATTTTTCCCCATTAGAATTTATTAATAATTTATTATCTGACGTTACCTTTCCGAGATAGAATGCATCTTTAGTTAAGATCTCTTCAAATTTTTTCTTATTATCCAGATTTACTGAAACTATAAATCTGGAATGAGATTCAGAGAAAAGTGCAACATTAACCCCAATACCAGATAAAGCTCCAAGTTCAATATCAGCACCAGAATTATCAGTAAAAGTACATTCCGTTATCGCAGTTGCTAATCCTCCGTCAGATAGATCGTGACATGATGCAATTAGAGCAAGTTCGTTTGCCTTCATTATTTTTTTATAAAGCCTGTCTGCATTTTCTATTCTAACTTTTGGCACGTTCTTCCCTAGTTCCCCAAATAATTTATAGAATTCCGAAGCACCGAGTTCATTGTAAGTTTCTCCTAAAATGTAGATCAAATCTCCTTCAACTTTAAAATTACTGGTTACCGTTCTACGAACATCATCAATTTTTGCAACTATTGAATAGAGTATTGTAGGCGGGACAGAAATCTTAATGTCTCCAGATTTGAAATCATTCTTCATGCTATCCTTACCGGAAGTCATAGGAATATTATAGAATGTAGACATATCAAAAAGTGCTTTATTCATTTGCACAAGTTTTGCCAGTTTCAATTTTCCATCAGGATTTGTAACAGGATCAAAAGCTGAATCAGGTACACAAAAGTTATCGTTCACTGTCCAGAACCTATTTGTATCGTCATTAATGTCAGGTAGCTTTCCGCCAACCGAGATTATCTGTCTTATTGCTTCATCAAAGGCTCCGGCACTCATCTCGTATGCATCGAGATCACCAAATTTTGGACAAATTCCATTGGAAATAGCAATGCCTTCAAAGCTGTTAAAATCGATTCGCATCACAGCCGCATCCTGCGGTATTTTTCCACCTTCTCCCATCAAAGGTTTGATAATTGTTTTTCCTTTTACTTCATGATCATATTGCCTGATCACATCCTCTCGGGAACAGATATTATCACTTTTCATAAGTTTAATTAGGATTTCATTATAATCAAGATTGGAAGGAATTACCGGTTCACTTAGTTCCGGTTTTTTCCATTCTGCTTCCAAATATTTTTTAGGAACTCCTTCATGCAGAAATTTCATATCGAGATAAGCAACTTTTCTTTTATCATGTCTGACATCGATAAATCCGGTTGAAGTGAATTTACCGATCTCAGAAATCTCTACTTCTCTCTCTTCCGCTAATTCAAATAGTGCCTCTTTATTATGTTCTTCCACAACCAGTGTCATACGTTCCTGAGACTCGGAAACGTAAATCTCCCAGGGTTTAAGGTTAGCATATTTCAACGGAACTTTCTCCAGGTTCACAACTGCTCCACCGATAATCTCAGCAAGTTCTCCTACCGAAGAGGACAAACCACCAGCACCATTATCAGTTGAACATTTAATCAATCCACGCAAAGCTGCTTCCTGCAGGAAATCTCCTAATAATTTCTGCGTAATTGGACTGCCGATTTGAACGGCTGATTGCGGAGAATGTTCATCGATTTCAGCAGAGGAAAAAGTTGCACCGTGAATTCCATCCTTGCCAACGCGACCACCAGCCATAATGATCAGATCTCCATCATCAATCGGTTTGAGCCAGGAATTCACTCCTGCAAATTGATAAGGCATCACTCCACCAGTTCCGCAATATACCAGCGGTTTACCGCTGTATCGATCATCAAATATGATCGAGCCGTTCACAGTAGGAATACCGGATTTATTACCACCATCCTCGATTCCGTGCCGCACACCTTCCATAATTCTGCGTGGGTGCAACTGACCGGGAAGTAATTCTTTATCATAATTCGGAGTTCCGAAACATAGAACATTAGTATTGAAAAGCAGCTTCCCTCCACCTATTCCAGTTCCCAAAGGATCACGATTGTTACCCAAAATTCCTGTTATAGCCCCACCATACGGATCTATTGCAGATGGTGAATTATGAGTTTCTACCTTCCATACAAAAACCGATTCATCATCGATCTTCACTACACCTGCATTATCCGTAAATATCTTAAGCAGCCAGTTGTTTCCGGCTTTTTTCAATCTTTCACGAATGATCTCTGTTGATTGGCGAATATAAGTTTTAAAGAGAGAATCGATAGTTTCTTCTTCATCTGTATCAAGATTCTTATAATTAATACTCGCTGCAAATTCTTTATGTTTGCAATGTTCACTCCAAGTTTGAGCTAGAATTTCCATTTCGCAATCTGTTGGCTCAACCGAAAGACCTTTATCATTCCGATATTTTATTACTTTTTCATCAGCAAAATGAGCCTGAATAGTTAGCATTTCTTCCATATTTAATGACAAGAGCATATCTTTAGAAATATTTTGTAGAGCATCATCATCCACATCAAGATCTATAGTTTGCTGTTTATCATCTGAAACGATCTGAACTTCAGGAACATATTCAACTTTCCCTGTAAATTTACCATACTCAAAATGATGAATAAGCTTGTTTCCAAGCAATTCTTCAGCCAGTTTTTTTAATGCACCCGCTTCAAGCTCACTCTCGAAAAGATAGATATCTTCAGTGTAAATGTGTTGTGTATTTGTATCGAGATTGAGAACGAGAATATCCATCAAAGTCTTCTGCGCTGAAATACCTTCATCATCTGTAACACCGGGCAGTTTTGCCACCAAAACAAATGACTTATAGAATGGATCTTGATATAATGAATTGATATAAACATCATGGATGATCTCATCTTTCAAACCCAAATTGGCAAATCGGGATACCTGATCTTCATTCAGGTCATACATAACATTGAATATTTTCCCGGTTTTTACCTTTCCAGTATTAATATTCAAAAAGCTTTGGGCTACTTTCTGAATCTTATCACCCTGAACATCTTTAATATGATCTTTTAAAATTATCTGAATCTGATTTTTCAAATCCTCTCCATCAATTTTTTTCTCACATAGATTTTTAAAGCACTTACTTCATTAAAACCATTTTCTTCACAGATGAATAATTTTCAGTATCAAGTTTGTAGAAATAAATCCCGCTGGAAACTGAACTGTTTTCAGAATCTTTTCCATTCCAAACAATATTGTAATGACCAGCAGTTTTCTGATTATCTTCAAGTGTTACTACCTTCTGCCCTTTAATATTGAATATTTCAAGTTTCACCTTAGAGTCATTATTTAGATCATAACTGATTGTTGTTGTCGGATTAAATGGATTCGGGTAATTACCAAATAAATGTGTTTTAATAGAAATTACATTGTTATCATTAGAATTTTCTTCATACTCATAAAGACGTACACTACCCCGAACATATTGAGGATTATTCAGGTTATTGCCCTTATCAAAAAAAGCATACCACATTTCATCAGCAGGAATATTAAATTCTATTTCACCTCCAGATATTCCAATATACTCGTTGAAAGTATCGAACACTTGACCGTCTGTGTAATAGTGATAGTTAAGCCAATCAGTCATAAAGAAATTAATAATCCCCTCATTAATATTATTATAGAATTCTGTATCATCCAGATCATCCATAATTATTGAACCCGTTATCACCTGTTCAGGTACATTGAAATCCACTACAAGTTTATAATCATCAATATCATCTACAGGTTCGGTAACGGAATTGTATTCAACTTCCGGCATTGTTCCTGCAGCGCTCATGTAGTATATGTAGGTTTGCCCATGCATTGAATTAGCTGCCACTTCATAAATCTGGTTCACATCGATAGGATCATTTCCGATTTCTGAATCCATCCTGGCATAATATGTTATTCCTTCTCCAACAATGAAAGTACATTTTCCTTCATTATCTGTATAACCCCAATTATCCCAACCTGTTGATACCCTGAGTGTTATCTTTGCACCATCGATCGGATTGTAATTAGCATCTATAGCATAAATAATAATAGTCGCAATTGAATCTGAATAGGCGGCAGTAACTGGTGAGAGATAACCATTACTTTTAATTTCAAATACAGAAGCAAAATCCCATCCCCAACTATTTTCATAGACCAGTGGATTATTAATTGAATTATTTACAGGTTCCCAATGAATCCATTCTTCATCCCAAAATTCATTCCAGGTATGATCACTGGAAACAGCTAAAATACTTGTACAAGGAATTAGGGCAACTCTGCAAGTTGCAGCTGTAAGATCAGCATATTCACCACATCTTCCAATATGTTTTCTATATATTCGAGCCGGTTGATGTGGTCGTTCTGCATTGGAAGTAAAAGACATTGAGTCATTTATCCATTGTGTTATTGTGTGGATAGCATCATCAGGTGTGTTACCTGTTACATCCCAGACAACAGAACTATTTAATAGTTCATCTCTTAATAATGGATATCCTGCATCACAATCATTAAAAAGAAAATGTCGCCAAAAGACACCTTCATCTGGAGAAACAATATTATTATTGTGGGTTACGTTATTTTCAATAATATCAGGATCGATGAAAGCAGGTATTTCATCAGTTATTTTTGGATGTACAAGATACATATAATAAATATCTCTTGGAACCTCAACTTGAACCTGGTTTCCGTATTCGTCAATTTTCCAATATAATGTTGTAGAATAATAATTATCATCAGTTACAGAATTTCCGTAATCTACAACTTCAACATAATTTAAGTAAATATCAGCAACATACAAATATACTACATTCTCAATAAATATTTCCGGATAGCAATAGGGTGATGATAGGTATTCTGCAGAAGTGTGCGCAATGGAATATGCAATTTCATCTATATATGGGTCAGATGCGTTGTTTATAACTTCTGCCCAATCCAGTTGGATGTCGGGTTCAAGCTGCAGGAAGATATTTTCCAAAGCAGGTCTTAACCATTGAGGAGCTTTATCCAGCGCAGTAAAAGCTTCCGGGCCTATAAGTTCATAGAAATTAGAACAGAATTCAATCTCATTTGTTGTATTATCAAATAAAATATCCGCATAGTTTCCAGGCTGTATATAAGAATTAAAATTGATCGAATCTACAAGAGTCCAATTTTCTCGATCTGTTATTACAATGGGTTTCTCAGGCTGAACTGATGATGGATAATACTCCTTTGCTTTACCAATAACTTCCATTTTGTTATCAACAGGAATTGTGTTTGTTAATCCTCGTACTTCATTTGAATACAAACTACTGAAACAAATTGTTAAAACAAAGAACAAATAAATCATTATCATTATCTTTTTCATTTCTCCTCCTAACTAAAGTTCAAAAATCAACTTTTGTACATCCGCTCCTTTTGAATTGATTATTATCGTTTTATCTTTAATGACTGATCCTACAATTTTAGCTTCAACAGATAAGGCATTAATAACTGCATCAGCATCTTCCTTATCAACTACTATCATCATTCCATTTCCCATGTTCCAAGTTTTGTACGCCTCAGCTTCGGAAACATTTCCGATTCTCTGAATTTCCTTTACCATCGCAGATGGGGAAAATAGATTATTGAGATCTGCTCCCAATCCAGTCTGTTTCAAAATTCGATTGAAATTTCCCGGGATACCGCCTCCTGTTATATGAGCGATTCCTTTAATATTAAATTTTCGTCTTCCACCGAATCTTCCAAGCACGTCCAATAAAGTTGAGGAATAAATTTTTGATGGTTTAAGTATCATTTCTCCCCAACTCTTTCCAAAGGGAGAAGGTTTATTATATACATTTTCGTCAAATTCTTTTTCTAGGATATATCTTACGAGTGAGAAGCCATTAGAACGGAATCCCTTTTCCTGCAATGCGATGATCTTGTCACCCTGTTCGATCTCTCTTCCAGTAATAATCTTTTCTTTTTCCAAAATACCTACTGCTGTTGCATTCCATATATGACTATTAACCGATTTTCCTACTTCGGCAATCTCACCACCAGGTATAACAACCTTTTGTTCGACACAAGCGTTTGCTAAGCCTTTCATAAGAGCATGAATAATATTAGGATCAACTTTATTAGTATCAATTGTGTTGGATATTGATATAGTTTCAGCACCCAGGCAGATCACATCATCAGCAACCATTGCAAGCAGATCATAGCCTAGAGTATCAAATTTTCCAATTCGTTCTGCAACTTCCATCTTAGTACCCACACCATCATCACCTTGAACAATATAGAAATCACCCATATCCAGCATTCCGGCAAAAGAACCTTCATCGTTGACAGGTTCACCAATCATTTTTTTTCTTGAGGAAAAAGTCGATCTGGCAAAATCATAAGCGATTTTTGAAGCTCTGTCACCCATACTGATATCTACACCAGCTTTTTTATAGTCTGTCATTTATACTCCTTTTTTTGCAACTAACAAATATCAAACCTTAGCAGGTTCATTCTTGTAGATTGAACCGAAACATTTCGGATGCATCAGAATGATACTTCCTGGGATTCTCAACATTTTAACTATGTCATCTGTGTTCGATTCTTTCTTTTCTACTCTGATGAATTATAATCCTGATTATCCATTTTTTCTGTACTTATATAAATATCGTGAGGTTTACCTTCCCTGATAGAAAGTGCAGATACTACTTCGAGTTCTGCTTTCTGATGAAATTCAGAAATATTCATAACTCCACATGTTCCCATAGAAGATTTGATCTTTGCCAGTGTCTCTTCCAGGTTATCTCGAAGATGACCTGCATACTCAACAAAACCTTCTACACCTTCAACAAATTTACCCTGATTATAGCGTCTTTCCTTCCAGTTTTGAGCTCGCGCAGAACCTTCTCCCCAATATGGTTTCATAACACGGTTATTTACAACGATCTTATCAGTGGGTGATTCTTCCATCCTGGCAAAATACCGACCCATCATCACATAATCTGCACCAAGAGCTAAAGCTATAGTAACATCTTTTGTGCTGGTTACACCACCATCAGCAACAATTGGAATATATATACCTGTTTCTTTGAAATATTTATCTCTTTCTTCAACTACATCAATTATTGTGGTTGCAAGTCCCCGTCCGGTTCCTTTTTGCTCCTGAGTAATGCAGATCGAGCCACCGCCCATTCCAATTTTTATAGCTTTTGCACCAGCTTCTACCAGGAAGCGGAAACCTCCTTTTGTAATAACATTACCGCCTATGACTGGGATGGTTGGATAGTTTTTATTTATCCATTTAATAACATCAGCTTGATATTGTGTATGCCCATCAGAAGAGTCTATCACAATAACATCTACTTCAGCGTTAGCTAATGCTTCTACCCTCTCTTTGTAATCGTGCGTATTAATGGAAGCAACTGAGATCAATCTTTTGTTCTCATCATGGATTTCAAGTGGGAAATCAAGTTGATCGTTGATATCTTTTCGGAAAACCATTGATAAAAGCTTCCCCGCAGCGTCTAAAATTGGTAAAACTGATTTATGGCTTTCCAGAAGTGCCCGATTTGCTTCCTTCAGATCAGTTATATTTGTTCCAACTTGGATGTTTTCTTTTTTGATCATTCTATCTTTTATTAAACTATCTGCATGAAGCGAGATATCGTAATCCCATTTTGAAATAAGTCCTAAAAAATTACCATTATCATCAACAACTGGAAAAGTGGAGTGACCTGAGTCTTTCCGTATTTCATACATTTCTTTCACATTCATATCAGCTTTCATCTTTTTTGGTTTTACAAAGCCGGCTTTATGATTCTTGATCTTTCTCACCATCTTTGCTTCGGAATCGGGTGATTGAGAACAAAATATGATTGCTGCTCCACCGAGTTTAGCAAGTTCAATTCCCATCTGGTCACCTGATACTGACTGCATGGCTGCTGATACTAGCGGAATGTTCAAATAATATTTCTTCTCATTGTTTTTTGAATAGACCAGTGGAGTACGTAATGAGATATTGCTGGGATTGCATACGGTTGGAGTATAACCTGGCAACAACCTGTACTCCATTAAAGTTCTAGATGATTCTGTTATAATCTTTTTTGCCATTTATACTCCTATTTTAAGTTAATAATTAACTCAATTTTAATTCATAGAGAGAATTGAAGAAATCTCCTCTTTAGAGGAGTACGGCTTTAGCTGGGAAGTGTGTTTTCATCTATCCATTCTTCCTCAAAATCATTAAATTTTCATTCTTCAATTTATTAAATTTTAATCTTCAAATCTTCTACCAGATATTTCTTCTCACAATACAAGCAACGCGCACTTGCAGTTTTAGAGTTGTTTATATAATATTTTGAGGAAATATTTTCGCTATTTGTAATACATTTTGGATTCGGACAGATAATATGTTCCTCAATGTATTCTGGTATTTCTAGCTGAGATTTATTTACAACTTCAAAATCCTTGATGATGATCAGAGTTGCACTGGGAGCGATTATAGCTATACTGTTTACTTCTTGTTTGGAAAGTTCGCGATTCTCAATTTTAATGATATCCTTTTTCCCGATCTTATTACTAGCAAGATTCATCCCAACCATAACCGAATTATCGCCGGTAAGATTCAAAATATCAATTACCTTTAATATTTTTCCAGCAGCAATATGATCGATCACTGTTCCATTCTTAATTGCATTTACTTTTATTGTTTTCACCTGATTCATCTTACACCTCCCCTAAAAGAATTGAAATTATTGCTTGTCTAGTATAAACACCATTCTTCGCTTGTGGAAAGTAGTATGCATATTCTGTATCGTCAACATCTGTATGAATTTCGTCAACTCTTGGCAGCGGGTGTAAAACTTTGAAATTTTCTTTCGCATTTTCCAACATTGCCTTATTTAGAACATACGATCCTTTCACTTTCTCATAATCTTCCGGGTCAGCAAAACGTTCTTTCTGAATTCTGGTTACATAAAGAATATCCAGATCATCAATATTCCCTTCCATCTCCTTTAATTCTTCAAATTTAATATTTTGTTCAGTAAGGTCATCTTTGATATATTCCGGCATTTGCAAAAATGAAGGAGAAATAAACTTGAATTGAGCTCCAAATACAGCCATCGCTTGAGCCAACGAATGCACGGTTCTTCCAAAACGAAGATCACCGGCAAGTCCGATTTTGAGATTGTCTAGTTTACCTTGAGTTTTAATAATGGAATACATATCCAGTAAGGCTTGAGTTGGATGCTGATTAGCTCCATCACCTGCATTCACAACAGGAATATCTACAACTTCTGCAGCATATCTGGCAGCTCCCTCAATTGGACTTCTCATAATAATAATATCAGAATATTGTGCAATTGTCTGTAGAGTATCTGCAAAAGTTTCTCCCTTTTTAGCGGAAGTATTTTGTGTTCCGCTCATGATGATCGTATCTCCGTTCATACGCTTCATAGCAGTGTCAAACGAGAACATTGTTCTGGTAGATGGTTCAAAGAATAACAAAGCTGCAAGTTTTCTTTGCATATTTGGAACTATCTCACCCTTCTCGATCTTTGCAGCTATATCCATCAACCGCATAATATCTTCTTTACTCAAATCCCGCATTGAAATCAAATTATTCATCTATTTCCTCCTTTTTATTTAAACCAGGAATTTACACTGATTAACACAAATATTTAACAACGAACAAAACTAACCACAGAATTCACGGAGAGCACGGAGTAAATATTCTCATTCTCAACTCACATTTCGTTGCTAGTCGAGTCCACTTTCGGTTTTTCATTCATTAATTCTTATCAGTCTACAATTATTAATTAATAATTATTAACTATTAATTCTCTTCTGAAAAGCTTTCCAGGCTCTTTCACTGTATAACTTTGCTTCCATACCTGGATCATCAGCTTTGAGAATTCCTCTTCCAACTATTATACAATCTGCACCTCCACCAACTGCTTCCTCAATAGTGATGTATTGTTGTCCCATGGAGTCTGATCCCTTTTCTTTTTTTACTCCCGGCATCATTAACAGTTCATTTCCAGGGAATTTAGCTTTGAATCTTTTAATGTCTTCCACACTGTTTCCGTACCCAATAAAGCCTGCTACCCACTGTGGATTTTTCTTTGCAGCTTCAAAGCATTTGCGAGTGTAAGTTTCGTTCAACAGATTTCCTTTGGAACTCATACGTGCCAGCACAAAACCTGCTCGATTTTCAATACCTTCGAAAAGCCCTTTCAGGATAAGTTCTCCAGCAACCATATGAACTGTAACATATTCTGCCCAGTCTGCAATTTTATAAACACCATTTCTAAATTGATGTCTAACTGTGTTGCCAATATCAGCAAATTTTCGGTCTTCAAAGATCAGGAAGTTCTGTCTATTTGCGTATTCCTGTAACTTAGGAACGAAATTCTCATCGTAGTCATCAATAATATCAACATGTGTTTTCAGCATCACTATCTGATCACCAACTCTATCCAGCATTCCGAAGAATTCAGTTTGTGTTGTAACATCGAGTGAGAGAACTAGATTGGATTTTTTTTCATTCATTTTATCCAGAAGCTTCTTCGTGAGTGGATTTATATATTTTTCTTTTTTTGCAGATTTTGTTAAACTGGTAGTGAATTCTTCAACCTCTTTCACTTTTTCAGCAGTGATCAGATCTTTGTCTTTTAATAACTGAACAATTTCTTCTAGCGAGATTAAACTATGAAGTTGATAACCTTGTTTTCCCAATTCTTCGGTTCCGTTTGCGCTACGATCGATAACAACTACGAAATCTTTGATCACGATACCTTCTTTTTCGTAACCTTCTGCTGTTTCTATCTTGCTAGCTCCAGTTGTGATCAGGTCATCAATCACTAAACACTTAGCACCTTTTTCAAATTTACCAATAACGTTGTTGCCGGTTCCATATGCCTTTTCTTCTTTACGCATGTAGATGAGTGGCTTGTTAAGTTTGGCTGCCACCAGTGATGCAATAGGAAGAGCTGTGTAAGGAATTCCAGTAAGAACATCAAATTTCATATCTTTAATTCTTTCTACTAAAAGATCAGCCACTCCATCTAGAATTGCCGGATAACTGATCATATCTCTTAAATCAAAATAGAAGGGAGAAACAAGTCCACTCTTCAGTGTGAAGCTGCCAAATTTAATAGCTCCAATCTTTTCCAGTTCCAGAACAAATTGTTCTTTGCTCATTCTAACTCCTTTTTCTTTTATACCATTACCAATCCAACTTATCCCAAGATGATTTTTGTTCGAACTTCTTATCAAATAATAGACTTGGCACAAGCCAGCCAGGTCTTGTGCTAAGTCGACCAACTCTTACAAAATCACTTTGGACAAGTTGCGTCATACATCTTACCATACACAAAAGTCATTATAACTTTCCCAGTAACTTCCATCCTATCAAAAGGTGAATACTTTGCCTTACTTTGAAACAAGGCAGGAACTATCAGAGATCCTTTTTCTGTATCAATTACAGCAAGATCAGCAAAGTATCTTTCTTCAATTTTTCCACGATTTTCAATATCAAATATTTCTGCCGGTTTTTCACTTGTTAGTTCTACTAATCTCTTAATAGAGATTTTGCGTTCGTTAAATTCTTTGATAAGAATTGACAGAGTTGTTTCGAGTCCGGGGAAACCGGAGGGAGCATTACTATAATCTTCGATCTTTTCATCAATTGTATGTGGAGCATGATCACTTCCGATACAATCTATAGTTCCGTCAATAACTGCTTCCCAAAGCACTTGATTATCTTCCTTCGTACGGAGTGGTGGATTTACTTTTCCGAAATTCCCAACTAAATTTAAAATACTTTTATCAAGTGTAAGATGATGAGGAGTAACCTCACAGAAGATGTTTTTGTTTTTACACTTTTTAATTAATTCTATTTCTTCTTTAGTTGAAATATGACAGATGTAAAGCTTGTTACCAATTTCATTTGTTAAATTTAAAACTAGTTTTGTTCCATTAATTGAACATTCTCTATTTCTGATAATATCATGATTTTGAATGGTTTTATCTTTAATTATTTTTTGCCATTTATCAAGGCAATTCTGCATTTCAGTATGAACAAGCACAACTTTATTATACTTTTTCGCAAGCTTGAATATTTCTCTGAGTTTACTTTCATCAGCAACAACTTCATTAGAACTGGAACCAGCCATGAAAACCTTTCTTCCAGCAATATCAGAAGGTTTACTTACAAGAATACTCTCCAATTCATGCAGGTTATTCTCAGTGGCACCCAGATGGAATTTGTAATTTACTATTGCTTTCTTGGCAGCTTCTCTTTTTGCGTTCAACCCTTTTATATTCGTAGTTGGCGGAATAGTATTTGGCATATCGATAATTGTTGTCACACCACCTGCAATCGCAGCCGATGAAGCTGTTTCCCAGCTTTCCTTATTACTTTGAAGCATATCCCGAACATGAACATGAGCATCTATCATCCCGGGAATTACAAGTTTGTTTTCTATATCGATAATTTGGTCGAAATCTATTACATTTCTCGTTTTGTTTTCCTTGAGACATACTTCAATTATCTTATCATCTTTTATAATGATATTTCCCTGATTTTCTGCGAATCTGCAGTTTAACAGTAATGTTCTAGAACTCATGTCTCTTCCCGGATGCATCACGATGATACTTTCCAAATTCAGTAAGTTGTTCCACTTTACATTTGGGAAGAACAGGACCTTCTACACAAAGCCTTAATCCTAGAGGATCCATTGTACAATTTCCGCAAATCCCGATAGCACATTTCATATAACGCTCGAATAAAAATTCGTAATCCAACCCTTGCTCTTGATCTTGAACTCGATCTTGATCTTGCAGAGCATTCTGCATTGCTTTCATCATCATTTCCGGTCCGGATGCATAGATAAAGTCGAATTTTTCTTGCGATATAATTTTCTTAGCAATTTCAATTGCGGTTCCTTTCTCACCAAACGAACCATCATCAGTTGTATTTATTACTTTGATATTTAATTCATGGAATCTATCAGCAAATACATGTTCCGATTTTGTCCGCGCTCCGTTTATTAAAGTAACATCTGCTCCAGCTCCCAATAACACTTTAGCAAAGAAATAGAATGTCGGAATAGCATATCCACCTCCAACAAGTAAGACCTTATTTTTAGATATAAAAAAAGAGGAGCCGTAAGCACCTCTTATAGAAACGTAATCCCCAATGCACTTTTGGAAAAGTCGGGTTGTGAACTCACCTATCCTTTTTACAGTTATGGAAAATTTCTCATCTGAACATTCGGAGATAGAGAATGGTTTTTCTCCACCCTCAAAATCCGTTAGCATGATGAACTGTCCTGGTTTTGCGGTGAGATCATGTTTGAAAGTGAATGTTTTGATATCAGATGTTTCTTCAACTATTCTATCTATTTTTAAAGTATAACGTTTATCCATTAAGTTTCTCCAATCTTGGAATTTCTTTCAAGCTCTGGTAATTATTCTCTTCCATAAATTCAAGCATTTCTTCATTGATCTTGTTAAAGACTTCAATTCCACGATAATGTACTGCAGTTCCAACACCGATTACTGCAGCTCCCGCCATTAACATTTCTATTGCATCTTCACCATAAGTAACTCCACCCATTCCTATAATTGGAATATCTACGGCAGAATATGTTTGGTAGATAAGTTTAAGTGCAATTGGTTTTATGCAAGGTCCGGAAAGACCACCGAATTTATTGAAAAGAACCGGTTTTATCATTTTTGTATCAATAAGCATTCCGGGACCTACCGTGTTTATCATACACAATGCATCAGCTTCTGCAGATTCTGCAGCTTTTGCGATGGATACAATATCATAAACATTAGGTGAAAGTTTAGCAATAACCGGAAGTTTTGAAATTTGTTTAACAGCTTTAACAATATTATGAACTTCATCTTGAGAAGCTGCCAATGGAATTCCGAATTCATCAAATACATTCGGACAAGATAGATTAAGTTCAAGGAAGTTAGCCTGAGATTTATTTACATGCTTTGTCAGCTTAAGAAAGTCATCTGTATTTGTAGCAAAAACGCTCACAATAACAGGAATATCGGAGCGTTTCTTGAATTGGTCGATCTCGGCAAGACCATCTACAATGCCGGGATTACATAATCCCATACAATTTAAGATACCACCTTCAAACTCTGCAACTACGGGACATTTATGTCCTATTCTTGGTTCTAATGTAAGTGATTTACTTGTAACTATTCCTGCGCCATTTTTAATTGAAATATTAAAACCAGAAAATGCCATACCCATTACACCTGCCGGTAATACAAGCGGTGAGGTTATGGTTATACCCAAAAACTCAGTTTTTAAACTTTTCTGCATTCCCATTCCTGGTTTAGATATTTCTAGTTCGAGATACTTATGTTTTCAAATTTTCGTAAAATTCTTACCTCATACTTGCCTTACTAAAAAAAATTATCGTGATTATCGGTCAATTATTTTATCAGGTTTTAAGCTTATATATTTTCATGAAAAAAATAAACCACCATTAATAGCGGTTTATATGATTTTATTAATTTAAAAATTCTTTTATTAGATCATAAAAATTTTTTTGAGATTTCTTTTAGCTTATCGATCATATCAATTTTTTCCCAAGTAAACTCTGGAAGTTCCCTGCCAAAATGACCATAAGCTGCAGTTTGTTTGTAGATCGGTCTTTTTAGTTGAAGATAATCTATTATTTTATGTGGTTTTAGTGGAAATATTTCTCTGACGATCTTGTTAAGTTCAATATCAGATATCTTCCCCGAATTGAATGTATCAACCATTACAGAAACAGGATCAGCTACTCCAATAGCGTATGCAAGCTGCACTTCACATTCATCAGCAAGATGGGCAGCTACGATATTCTTTGCAATGTATCTTGCCATATAAGATGCACTTCTATCAACTTTGGAAGGATCTTTCCCACTGAAAGCACCACCACCATGACTTCCTTTCCCACCATAAGTATCAACAATGATCTTCCTACCGGTAAGCCCGGTATCTGCATGTGGTCCACCGAGAACAAATCTTCCGGTTGGATTAACAAAAAATTTAGTATTTTCATCAATTAGTTCTTTTGGAATAATCGGTTTGATCACATTTTCAATTATATCTTTGTTAATCTGAACCTGCTCAATTTCTGGAGCATGTTGAGTAGATACTACAACTGCATCGACCCTTTTTGGTTTATTATCAATGTACTCTATTGTTACCTGAGTTTTGCCATCCGGACGAAGATATGATAACGTTCCATCCTTACGAACTTTTGCTAATCTTTGAGCGAGTTTATGGGCAAATGCTGTTGTCATTGGCATTAATTCATTTGTTTCGTTGCAGGCATATCCAAACATCATCCCCTGATCTCCGGCACCCTGTTCATGCTCTTCATATTCATCAACTCCAAGGGCAATATCAGTAGATTGTTTATCAATTGTTGTTAACACAGCACAAGTTTGATAATCCATTCCATAATTTGAATTTGTGTACCCTATCTCTTTGATCGTATCACGGATTATTTGGGGAATATCCACATAACATGTAGTTGTGATCTCTCCACCAACAAGTACCATACCGGTGGTAAGAAATGTTTCGCAGGCAACGCGCGCTTCAGAGTCACATCTTAATATTTCATCTAATATTGCATCTGATATTTGATCTGCCATCTTATCAGGATGACCTTCCGTAACAGATTCAGAAGTAAATAAATGTTTTTCGTTTTTCATACAATTCCTCTTTCATTAATAATTTATTAAAAGTTAAAATAGTTGATTAGCTTAATGCGTCAAGTGATAATGAAATGTGAGACTAAATTCTTACTGATATTGTTAATGACTGAGCGACAATAAAATTATTCTTTTCACACAATGTAGTTTAATACAAAATTTAACCAGCCCGAAATTACAAAGAGGGCTGGTAATAAATTACTATTTAAGCAGCAAACATTTCTTCACTGATTCTGATTTTCCATTAACAATTAGCTTATAGAAATATACTCCTGAACTAACAGGTTCAATTGATTCATTATCCCCATTCCAGATTATAGAATGATTACCTTTATCAAGATTGGAATTAACAAGAGTTTTAACCATTTGCCCTCTGATATTGAATATAGTTAATTCTACATTACTATCCTCAGGTATTGAGAATGAAATTGTTGTTTCCGGATTGAAGGGGTTAGGATATGCTATCATATTAAAATCCTGTATTTTAATATTCACATCATTTTCGATGTCGACAGGATCAACAAATTTTAGTAATGAGTTATTACGTCCAAAAATAAATCCTGTATTATTAAAAAACTGAATCATATCAAGTTCAGCATCTATAACCTGAAAAACCTCAAATGATGCTCCATTAATTGTGCTTCGATTAATTATGCCCGGAGATCCAGTTATCCAAACTATTGAATCATTCTGAAAACAAATTGCTTGCAGGGAAGGGAGATATATTCGTCCAACCTTGTGCAGAAAGGTTCATGATCGCTATAAAAAATAGAATTAAAAGAAAATATTTCATTTTTTACCTCAATTATTAGATTCATTAGAATTAATTTAGTTCCCTTATTAAGTTTTGCGTTGAAACTAACTAATATATCAAAGAATAATTTCACTACTTTTCAAAATTTAAGTCAATCTAATTCAATAATTAATAATCAATGCAAAACCGAATTTAGTAAAACTTATATTAAGAGTCAATTAAAACCATGTTTAATGGTTGAAAGGTTGATTAAAAAATAAGTTTAGCTTGATATTTTAATTTTTGTTGTTCGTATTTTATACTATATTAATTTATCAACGTCTCTTGAAGTTTTGCAAGATAGGATTTCATCTATTTTTGTTTTCATTTCAGTAATGTCACAATTGATAATTTCTTGTTTTATAAGAAGTAATCTTCCCGGACTTACACTGAGTTCATCAACACCAAGAGCTAAAAGAAGTTTAACATATTTTTTTTCGG
>JAQICU010000202.1 GCA_027858325.1 Candidatus Cloacimonadota bacterium | reverse complement strand
TTCATAATTTATGCCATTAGTAAAAATTATTATGGACATAAACAATTTTTCTACTGAGTCACTTCGGGCATGGGGAAGTGCAATACCGGGGATAAGTTCCGTATTTGCCATCTCTTCTCTGGCATTCAAAGCTTTGAGAAATTGCTTCTGATTTAGGATATAATCATGGTTATATACATGATTTGCCATTGCTTCAAACAGTTCTTTTTTGTTTTTGATATCCGGATTAATAATGATCAATTTCTTATCAATAATATTTTTCCACATAAATATACTCCTTTAAAAATTCATAAAAAACTATTTCTAATTAAAAAGAACTTTTCTGTAATTTCGTAAAGCCAAATTTCAATAATATTGGCGTGATCAGCGCGCTTACAATAACCAATAAAATAGTTGCTGAAAGAATATCCGTAGAGATCACACCTTTTACAAGCGCCATATTTGCAACTATCAATGCAACTTCTCCCCGAGGGATCATTCCGGATCCTATACGAAAAGAACGAACAGAATCAAATTTAGTGATTCTTGCTCCTAAACCGCTTCCGATAATTTTACCAAAGATTGCGAAGAGCACGAAAAGAATTAGAAATACGGGTTCTGCTTCAATTTCAAATAGATCGAATTGCAAACCTATGCTAACAAAAAAGACATCAACAAAAAAAGATTTTCCGATATTTGTTATTCCAGTGTAAACTGCATGTTTATGCTGCGTCTGCCCCAGAAAAAGACCTGCAAAATATGCACCAGTAATTGCTGCAAGTCCCGCCATTTCTGCTAACCAGGAATAAAGCAACACTACAGCTATTGCTAACGAAATCACTACATTATCCAGTAAAATTTTCTTCAGATTTAAAAAGAATGGCTGAAGGATAAATATCCCAATTAAAAATGCTACAATAAAAAAGCCGCCAATTTTGATAATTGAGATAGTAAAATCTGGTCCGGATTCTCCTGTACCGGAGGTAAGACCAAAAATAAAAGTCAGGAGTAGAATTCCAACAATATCGTCAATAATGGCAGCGTTAACAATGCATCTGCCTTCGATCCCTTTAAGTTTTCCAAGATCCAAAAGAGTCATCACGCTAACACTTACACTTGTTGCTGTAAATATTACACCAACTATCAATGCTTGTGAAATATTATGGTTTGCAAAATAGATAAGTGTAAAACCCAGAGAGAAGGGTAGGATAATCCCACCGAGAGCAGGCAATAAAGCTTGTTTTGAGTCTTCCTTTATGCGCTTAAGATTAGTTTCTAATCCTGCTTCAAAAAGAAGGAATAGAACACCCACTTTTGCTATCCAGTTAATTACTTCATCCGGTTCAATAAAATGAAACAAGGTCGGACCCAAAATTATACCGAGTAATAGCATACCAACTACAGGTGGCTGTTTAAGTTTCCTGGCAACCGCCCCAAGTATTTTAGAGAAAAATATGATAATAGCCAGATGTAGCAGTATGTGATTTTCCATTACTTATTCAAAATATTTTGTTTATCAAGATGCTGTTGGTAAGTTTGATTAAATTCATGTCGACCGCTTTCTTTTGCAAAGAAGAAGAAAAAATCCGTTTCAGCAGGTTCAAGAACTGCTTGTATTGAACTGATAGCCGGACTACAAATTGGGGTTGGTGGTAACCCGAAATATTTATAAGTGTTATAAGGAGAGTCTATCTTAAGGTCACGATAATAAATTTTCTTTCGAATTTTCCCTTGCTGCTCAAGGGCATAAGCAACAGTCGGATCTGCCTGAAGTTTGTAATTATATTTTATGCGGTTTAAATAGACACTTGCTATTGTCGGCTGTTCATCTCTGAATCGTGCTTCACGTTCCACAATAGAAGCTAAAATAAGAGTTTCATAAAAATCCAGACCTCTGTTGGGAACGAAATCGAAGTCTTGAGTTTGAGAAAAAAACTCTTGTACAAGTGTTTTAATAATATATTGTTCACTTACTTCATATGGGAAATGGTATGTCTCCGGATAGAGGAAACCTTCCAGCGAAGATACGGAGAAACCCGTTAGCCTCCTTGCAAAAAGGGAATCGTTACAAAGTGTAATGAATTTATCATACTCCGCAAAACCGTACTGAGAAAGAACTCTAGCTGTTTTCATTATTGTTAATCCTTCCGGAATTGTAACTTTACGAAGTACTACTTTACCTGATCCTAAAACATCTACAACCTCAAGAAGAGATAAATTTCCTGAGAAATGATATTTTCCAAAGCTTAGTATTTTATCCATATTATTAAATTTCACATACAGATAAAAAACTCTTATACTACGAATAACATTCTTTTCATAAAGCTTTTCTGCAATAGATAGTGCCGATTCACCTTTGGAAATATCGATAAGAACTTCTTCAACTTTTTTAGGTAAAACCACAAGAGAAGTTGCATATAAAACAGAGATCACAATTATGATAATTACTGCGATAATAATTTTTCGAGCTCGTTTCATGCTTGATTCTCCATATATCTTTTCAATATAATTGATGCAGCTACTTTATCAATGACTTTTCTACTCTCGGCAAAACTATAGCCCATTTCTTCAAGTTCTTCATTTGCCTCAACAGAAGAATATCTCTCGTCCCAAAAGATCACAGGAACATCAATATTACTTATCAATATCTCAGCAAATTCACGGACTTCCAAAGTTTTTTTTGTGTCTTCCCCATCTAGGTTTAGTGGTAAACCTAAAATGATCTTCTCCACTTCTTCAGTCTTTATAATATCCTGAATTTCGGAGAGTGTATTATCATTATTAGGAATAACCCGAAAGGGTTGAGAAATGATCTGAAGTGGATCACTCAGAGCGATACCAATTCTCACCTCTCCAAAATCGATTCCCATTAGTCTAAATAAAGGCATATTAGATGATTACACTGTCAACAAAGTATACAGAGCAACCTATTGAGAGAATGTACTCTCATCCTCTTTTATTTCTACATCATTCTTATCTTTTTCCTGAAGCTTATTAATCTGTTCTTTCTTTGCTTCAATCTGATCTTCTTACAGGTTGATCTTATCTAGAATCCCAAT
>JAQICU010000366.1 GCA_027858325.1 Candidatus Cloacimonadota bacterium | reverse complement strand
GAAAATTAAGTTATGATAAATAAGATAACTCAGATGATATTCGGGGATCGGGATAAGCGTGAAGCAAAAAAAATGCTGCCCCAGATCTCACAAATAAATGACATCTATATTTCATTGGAAGGTCTTTCTGATCATGAGATCAGAGAACGTATCCAGACAATAAAACATGATATTCAGGACGTTTTGACACCGCTTGAAAGTGAACTCGAAAAATTAAATGAAAATTACCAGATCGAACCTGATGAAAACAATAAAATAAACATGGGAAATAATATAGATCGTCTTGCAAAAGATCTTAAAGATAAAACTCAATTTGTTCTTGATGGTCATTTATCGGAAGTTTATGCAATTATTAAGGATACTTGTCGTCGCTTGGTAGGACACGAATATGAGGTGCGTGGTGATGCAGAAACCTGGTTTATGATCCCATTTGATGTCCAGCTTATCGGAGCGATCGTTCTACATGAAGGTAAGATTACTGAAATGGCAACCGGTGAAGGTAAAACTCTCGTTGCTACAATGCCGCTTTTCTTGAATGCTTTACTTGGTAGGGGTGTTCACTTAATAACTGTTAATGACTATCTGGCTCAGCGTGATGCTGAATGGATGAGTCCAATATTTGAGTTTCACGGACTAACCGTTGGATGCAATGTTAGTGGAATGAGCAGTGAAGAAAAAAGGGAATCTTACAAATGTGATGTAACTTATGGAACAAATAGTGAGTTCGGTTTTGATTATCTGCGTGACAATATGGCAATATCAGAAAATCGTCTGGTGCAGAGAAAATTACAATACTCGATTGTTGACGAAGTTGATAGTGTTCTAATAGATGAAGCCAGGACTCCGCTTATTATTAGTGGCCCTGTGCAGGAAAGTAAGAACTTTTTTAAAGAAGTGAGACCTGTAATTCTGCAGTTATTCAATGCACAATCAGTACTGGTAAATCGTCACATCTCAGAAATAAAGAGAGAGCTGAATCAGGAAGAATATGATGAAGATGTTGTTGGTAGATTATTATTATTAGTTAAAAGAGCTGCACCGAAAAATAGATCATTTATTAAAATGATGAAAGAAGGTGAACTCAAAAAACTGGTTACAGATTTCGAAGGTTATTATCTTCGTGATAAAAAGATGCATGTAATTGATGAAGAACTCTTCTATGTTGTTGAAGAAAGACAAAATAGTGTTGAACTAAGCGAAAAAGGGAATAACCTGGTATCACAAAAGGAATCAGATCTGTTTGTAATGCGCAGCTTAGATGAAATACTCGATGAAGTTGATGCTGATGAAAACCTTTCATTTCAAAAGAAAACTAAGAAAAAGGAAAAAGAAACTTTCAAATTTATGGATAAGAGCGAAAAACTGCATAACATAAAGCAATTGCTTAAAGCTTATGTCCTTTTTGAAAAAGAAGTTGATTATGTTGTTGTTGATAATAAGGTTATGATCGTTGATCAATTTACCGGAAGAATGATGCAGGGTAGAAGATTCAGTGATGGACTTCATCAAGCTCTCGAGGCAAAGGAAAATGTAAAGATCGAAGAGGCAACTCAGACCTTTGCAACTATCACATTGCAGAATTATTTCCGTATGTATGATAAACTTGCGGGGATGACGGGAACTGCGATTACTGAAGAAGCTGAATTCATGGAAATTTACAAGCTGCCTGTTAGTGTTATACCCACTAATCTTCCCATTTCTAGAATTGATCATAACGATGTGATTTATCTAACAAAAAATGAGAAATATCAAGCAATATTGGATGAGATCGAATATTGGTACGAACATAAAAAACCGGTCTTAGTCGGAACTGTATCTGTTGAAGTTTCAGAAACTTTAGCCAGGCTTTTAAGAAGGCGCGGCATTAAACATAATGTACTCAATGCAAAATACCACGAGCAGGAAGCCGATATCATCAAATCTGCAGGAGCACCTGGTGCGGTAACTATTGCTACAAACATGGCTGGTAGAGGAACCGATATTAAACTTGGAGAAACTGTAGTGACTGAAGAAAAGAGTAACTATTTAGGATTATCAGAGAAAACTACTGAGGAACATCCCTATGGTTTGCCTTTGGATGGATTGCATGTGATTGGAACAGAGCGTCATGAAAGCCGTAGGATTGATAGACAGCTTCGTGGTCGTAGCGGAAGACAGGGCGATCCCGGAACATCTCGCTTCTATCTTTCTTTAGAGGATGATCTGATGCGTCTTTTCGGTTCTGAGAAAATTGGACCAATGATGGTTAGGATGGGGCTGCAAACTGGTGAAGCTATAGTTCATCCCTGGATGACAAAAGCAGTTGGGAAAGCTCAAAAGAGAGTTGAATCCTATAATTTCGAGAGTAGAAAGCAATTGATAAAATATGATGAAGTTATGAATCAGCAGCGTAATGTGATCTATAATTACCGGCGGAATGTTCTAAAAGGTTATGATCTTAAATTCGAGATTATAGAGATGATAAAAGATACTATAGCGGAAGTTGTTGATAGCATTATTGTTGATGAGAACTATCCGGAAGATTGGAACATATCTGAAATTCTGAATTGGATACGATCTAACTTGAATGTAATTTTAAATGAACAAAATATCTTAACAGAAAGAATAAGATATGAAACCTTACTTGATAATTTGTATGATGGAGTTCTTAATGCATATCAGAAGAGGGAAGATGATCTTTCTTCGGAACAATTACGAGAGATCGAAAGACGTGTTCTGCTAAGTGTGGTTGATGAACTCTGGCGTGATCATCTACATGAAATGGATCTATTGAAGGAAGGCATTGGATTGAGAGCTTATGGGCAGAAAGATCCGCTTATCGAATATAAGAAGGAATCATTTAGTTTATTCCAGACATTGGTTTCCAACATAAATACTAGTGTTACAAAAAAAGTCTTTACAACTTATATTATTGCTCCAGAAAAGATACAAGATTTTTTGGAAATGGCTAAACAACGTCATGAATCAAGCTCTGCATTTGATGTTTCGCAACCAAAGGAACCGAATGTGACTACAAATGCACCTGAAAAACAGAAGCTTCAACCTCGTACGGTTGGAGAAAAAGTCGGAAGAAATGATCCATGCCCCTGCGGTAGTGGGAAAAAATATAAAAAGTGTTGTGGTAAAATTAATTAAATCACGGTTTTATTAAGAAAAGGAAGGAAAATGTCGGAAATAAGGTCGAAACAATTTATGGGAATGGTTCTTGTAGATAAGCCTGCTAAGAAAGAACTTAAAAAGTTAGGTCTATCTGATAAGGAAGTGGATGAACTGATAGATTCAATTATTGGACAGCAAGAATCCAAAAATTATAATAGAATATTAGGTGAGGAAGAGCGTAGAATTATAACAACAGATGCATTTGGTTATTTGATCCATCTCCTGAAATTAGGCTCGGTTAATAAAGAAATATTCGAAAAAGTTATCGTGCTTTCTATTCAGTTGAATGGGTTTCTAAAAAAGAAAATCACTAGAGATATGATTGATAATATTGTTAACTACATCATTTTCTCTGGAATTGAAGATGTCTCTGTCAGAGATTTATTAGACTTATTCTTCATCCAGGAAAATGAAATAAATTTTAATGAAGAGATAAATTAAGATGGGAAAAAATCTAATTATCGTTGAATCACCTGCAAAAGCTAACACAATAGGAAAATTCTTAGAGAATAAATTTATAATACGAGCATCAAATGGGCATATACGTGATCTTCCCAAGAAAAATTTTGGTGTAGATCCAAATGATGATTTTAAGGCTAAATATGTAGTCGATCCCCAAAAAAAGAAGATCATTAATGAACTTAAGAAGATTGCTGCAGATGCAGATAGTATCTATCTTGCCTCTGACCATGATAGAGAAGGAGAAGCTATTGCCTGGCATCTTACTGAAGTTCTAAAAAAAGAGATCAAAGATAAAAAAGTTCATAGGATCACCTTTAACGAGATCACCAAAGATGCCATAAAAAAAGCTATGGAAAATCCTGGTGAGATCGATCAAAAGAAAGTGGATTCCCAACAGGCAAGACGGATCCTTGATAGAATTGTTGGTTATAATGTCAGCCCTGTGTTATGGAAGATAATCACCAAGAATCTAAGTGCTGGAAGAGTGCAATCTGTTGCACTTAGAATTATCTGTGAGCGTGAAGATGTGATCAATAAATTTGAACCGATTGAATCATGGAACGTTTATGCAATGCTGTATAAAAATGGTCTATCCGAATTTAAAGCAACTTTGAAAAAATGGATAGGGAAGAAACCGAATTTCAAGACAGAAGCAGAGGCAAAGGTTCTTCTTGATGCAATTAAAGAAAATGAGTATCAGATCGAATCAATCAAGAAATCTATAAAAACCATTAATCCTGGACCACCGTATATCACAAGTACATTACAGCAGGATGCTGCACGGATATTAAACTTCTCAGCAAAGAAAACTATGATGGTTGCTCAGCAGCTTTATGAAGGTATTGAGATTGATAAAGGTTCTGCTGGTCTGATCACGTACATGCGTACAGATTCTCTCAGAGTTTCATCTGAAGCTGTGAATAATTCACGAAAATTAATTTCAAAACGGTTCGGTGAAAATAGTTTGAATTTAAAACCGCGATATTTTAAGAATAAAAATTCTGTTCAGGATGCCCACGAGGCGATAAGGACAACAAATTGTTTCAATACACCGGAAAGAATAAAACAATATCTAACAAAAGATCAAATCAATTTGTATACAATGATCTGGCAGAAGTTTATTGCAACGCAAATGTTACCTGTGAAAATGAATAATAAAGCGCTGGTTATCAAGATTGGTGATGCGATATTTGATGCAAATGGAAGTTCAATTGAGAGAAAAGGTTTTTTAGAAGTATTTCCACATACGAAAGTTATGTTAGGTGAGAAAATTGATAATGGTTATCAAGAAGAAGACATCCTTAAATCAAAGGAAACTTCTGCAAAGCAAAGTTTCACAAAACCACCTGCAAGATATACGGAAGCCCTGCTAATAAAAGAATTGGAATCAAAAGGGATCGGACGTCCATCAACCTATGCAGCTATAACCAATACGATTAGACATAGAAAATATGTATTTCTTCAAACAAAGAGATTCCATCCTACAGAATTAGGATTAACAGTTAACAAACTTCTTGTTTCAAATTTTCAGGAATTCTTTAATGTGGAATTTACTGCTGCAATGGAAGATAGCTTAGATAAAGTTATGTATGGAGAGGTAGAATGGCACAATCTTCTCAAACAATATTATGAATCTCTAAACACATTGATCTCCAAAGTGGATATTAAAGAAGCAAAAAAGAGTGCGGTGGAAGCAACAGATATTAAATGCGATAAATGTGGAAATCCTATGATTTTGAAGTGGGGAAGAAATGGTCAGTTTTTAGCATGCTCCAATTTCCCCGAATGTAAAAATATCAAAAATTTCACAAGAAGCGAAAATGGAAAGATCGAAGTTTTAAAACCAAAAATTCTTGATAAAAAGTGTCATGAATGTGGTTCAGACCTTATTCTAAAGGACGGCAGATTCGGTAAATTCATAGCCTGTTCGGATTTCCCAAAATGTAAACATACAGAACCTTTCACAATTGGAATTAAATGTCCTGAATGTGAAGATGGTCAGATCACTGAGAAAAAGAACAAAAAAGGCAGATATTTCTATTCTTGTACGAATTATCCAAAATGTAAATTCATAACTAATAACAAACCGATTGCATTAACCTGTCCTGAATGCGGGAATCACTATATGGAAGAAAAGAAAACTAAGGATAAGGGTGAATTCAAAGAATGCCCAAAATGTAAAACAATAGTTTATTAAGCGAGTTCATATGTATTTTGCAGAAAGTTTAGGAAGCAGTATCCAGAACATTTTCACACATAAAATGAGATCATTCTTAACTCTACTTGGAATTATAATTGGGGTATTCGCTGTTGTAACAATGTTCTCCACGATATATGGTATGAAAACGTTGATAAATGAACGTATGAAGGAAATGGGTTGGAATAATTCTCTTATAATTTATCCTTCTGCAGGTGAAGAGAATGTTTCAGGAAGGATGAGGCACCGCTTCAGACGCATTCAGCGAGAAGTGAAACCACTAACTTTTGAAGATTATTTATTACTGAAGAAAAATGTGAAATCGAAATATATTTATGGTCAGATCGAAAGCTGGCAGAAGTATCTTTTTAATGAAAAGGAAGAGAATTTAAATCTTAAAGCTACTAATAATGAATTTTTCTTGAGTAAAACATACATGATAAAAACCGGAAGATACTTCAATTCATTTGAGAGTCTTAACTCATTAAAAGTTTGTGTCATCGGTTATCATTTTACTGAAAAGTACTTTAAGAATAATAATCCTATAGGCAAAAAAATTAGTGTAGGAAATCATCGCTATAAGATCATAGGAATTCTAGATAATGACAAACTTAATGCCAATGGAATGAATTTTAATACTTGGCAAAGAAAACATGAACTGGAAGCTGTTTATATTCCACTTTCTACAGGAGCAAAATATTTAAAATCCGATAATGCGATAGATTATATTTATCTTCAGGCTAATTCCGAGAGTGAATTTTCTGATATGAAAAACTCTGTTCGTCAGAATCTATTGGTAAATCACAATATGGGACATGATTTTTCATTTAACGACATTGGTGCTTTAATGTTAAATATCACAAAGGAAATAAATGAGATGATGAAAAAGTGGAATATCACACTATCAGCGATTGCATCAATTTCACTGATTGTTGGTGGAATAGGACTCTTCAGTACATTGCTTATCTCTATAAACGAGAGAATGAAAGAGATCGGGATTAGAAAAAGCATTGGTGCAACTGATCGTGATATTTTTCTGCTTTTCATTCTGGAAGCGATCACACTTTCTCTTTTAGGTGCACTAGTAGGAATTTTTCTCTCAACATTACTGGTTAAAGTTATAACTGTAGCTCTGAAATTCAGTTTTCCTGTTCCAATAGAAGGTGTTTTACTGGGAGTAGCTTTTTCTTTATTTATTGGTCTTGCTTCGGGTATATATCCAGCTTACAAAGCCTCAAAAATAGATCCGATCAAAGCAATATATTATTTCGAGTAAAGCTGCAGCTAAGAATTAATTTGATTGTAAACTGTATGTCTGTAGCTGAAAATGATTATGGTCCCATGAAAGGAATGAGCAACCCTGATAAGATCAAAATTTCTAAAGAAATGTATAAGAAGATATTTAATCAATAATAGAAAAAGTATTTCTATGGTTTATAAACTAAAGGCTACCAAAAGGCAGCCTTTAGTTTTACCCGATTAAAATATCTTTTGGGATGAATACTTCTATTCTGTTTCTACCCTTTCTTATATCAAGATAAGGTGTTTAATAAACCTCTCTAAAACATAATTCAACACTCTTATCATTAGAATATTCACTTATTTCGATAGTTATACTAACACTAATTATATTATCGGGAGTGATAAACTAACTATTTCGAAGAAGGCACATATGTTAATTGAAAAAAGAAGTTACACAACATTTACTCATGTCAAGAGTATAAAGTAAAAAAATAATATTAACAAGACAAAATCAAATCTTCTCTAAAAGTCAATTATATAGATTCAGCTGATTTATCAATTCCTATAATAATTGGTTTGTCTTTTGGTCGTGTCATTACGACACAGTTCTTACCTTGTTTTTTCCCTCTATACAAAGCTTCATCAGCCATCTTGATACACTGATCAATATCCATTGGTCTATCATAGACGCTAACGCCAAAGGTCATTGTCAATTCCAATTTCTTTTCGCTAAAGACATAAGAAGTAGCTTCTATATCTTTCCGGATTTTATCTGCTAAAGCAACACCACCATCAATATCAGTTTCCGGAAGCAACATGAGAAATTCTTCCCCGCCCCAGCGTCCTGTAATATCCTGCTTTCGGGCTGATGATTTCATTTGTCTGGCAAGTGATTCCAGAATGAAGTCTCCACAGTCATGACCATTGTCATCATTGATATTTTTGAAATCATCAATATCAGACATAAGCAGTACAAAAGATTTTCCGTTCCTACCAAATCGTTTCTGTTCATGCTCCATTTTTTCAATCATATCTCTACGATTAGAAAGATCTGTTAAGGGATCTGTTTTAGCAATTTGCTCAAGTTTTGTATTTGCCAAATTCAAAGCTTTATTTGTCTTACTAATTTTATAAGCTAGAAAAAATCCAAAAAGTGCAAACATAATGCTTAAAGCAATTAAAGAGAGCAAAGCTTTTTGAGTAAAATTTTGTGTTTTTATCTTCATGGCTCTATTTTTAAGTTCAAGATCTATAATTTCTTTATCTTTCTGATAGGATAAGATTTCTTTTTGAATACGCTCTTGTTCATATTGTGCAATTTTAAGCTGTGTTTCTTTTAATTCCTTTTCTCTAGTTAATGCTTCTATTTGCTGCATTCTTTGGCGAGTTTCGAAAACCTTTTCCTGTTTTTCCTGTTGGAGAATTAACTGCTGTAATTCAAGATTACGAATTTCTTTTTCTTTTTGTAGAAGCTCAATTTTCCGCTGTTTTTTCTCATCTTCATAACGATCTTGCATATCGCTGATT
>JAQICU010000288.1 GCA_027858325.1 Candidatus Cloacimonadota bacterium | reverse complement strand
TGGAAGGAGTAGATATGAAATTATTCAAAATTATTTTTATTATTTTTATCACAGTACAACTCTCGGCAATCGTTGTAAATTACTCTGATTTACCGGAGGATATCCAAAGAACTGTCGTGCCTGACATGGAAGGTAAAGTTTTATTGAATGATCTGGATACACAGCTCATTGGGAATGCATCTTTTGAAAGAGAACTTCCACAAGTTGCAGAAGGTTGGCCTGTTAGTTATACCGGTTCAAATTGTCATAATGGTGCCATTTACGTTAATATGGATACCGATCCGGAAGCAGAAATTCTTTTTGGGGTAGGTACTAAAATTACTGCTCTGAATCTGGATGGAAGTTTAGTAGAAGGCTGGCCTGTACAATTAGCTTTTTATATCTGGAGCAGTCCGGCTGCCGGTGATATTGATGGTGACGGAGAAATTGAAATTGTCTGTACCAGCCGTAATAACACTAATGCTAATACCGGAGCGCTTTATGCTTTTGAATTGAATGGAACTGCCTGTACTGGTTTTCCTGTAACCCAGGCTGGTGGAGGTACAAATAATGCCTGCTTATATGA
Source organism: Candidatus Cloacimonadota bacterium (assembly GCA_027858325.1). Lineage (GTDB taxonomy): Bacteria > Cloacimonadota > Cloacimonadia > Cloacimonadales > TCS61 > Tenebribacter. The sequence continues at coordinate 4,351 of JAQICU010000288.1, read as the reverse complement.
TCTCGATTCTGACGGAGATATGGAAATACTTGTAAATGTCAGGAATAGTCCTCAAGGTTGGGTTTATGTCTATGATGGTGACGGAAGTGTTGATGATGGTTTTCCACAAGAATTGGATTATATCCCGGGAGCCGGTATATCGGCTGGAGATATAACCGGAGATGGAATCCCTGAAATAGTAGCATTAAGTTATAATATGCTTCATGTTTTTGACTTGCAGGGAGATATACTACCTGGATTTCCGTTAGAAAATACCGGTTACACCTACTCCTATTCTCAACCGATAATATATGATCTTGATGACGATGGATTGAGAGAAATAATCTGGGGTGGTTGTTCTGGTAGTGCTGGAGCTGTTTTCGCAGTTAATGAAGATGCCAGCTCTGTTGATGGCTGGCCGCAAACAACAGATTATTGGATCTTTGGAACTGTATCGCTGGGAGATGTTGACCAGGATGGTTCTCTGGATGTTGTTATAGGTGATCAAGTTGGATCCGGTACTCCGGTAGATCAAATTTTTGCCTGGGATGCTTCCGGTAACGCTATAGCCGGATTTCCGGCAGGACCTACTAATGCGATCTACTCCCAAATTGGCATTGCCGATCTGGACGGTGACGATGAAGTAGAATTGATGATCGATGATAATAATTTTGGATTCGGATATAACGCTTATAACCATGACGGAACTCAATGTGTTGATTGGCCTTTACCTTGCGGAACAATCTGGAGCTCAACTACGATGGGAATTACACCCGTATTTGGTGATGTAGATAATGATAATGAGATAGAAATTATGGGAGCTGCCACCGATATTATGGGTTGGGTTGTTGAATGTTATTTGTGGGAAACAGATACCGTTTGGAACGAAGATCTTGCCTATATGATAATTGATGGTGTTAATATACAGCATAATGGTTTGTATGATCCTTCCATTACTTACGATCCTCCACAAAACGTAACAGTTGATCCATCAATTGCATTACTTACATGGTCTGCTCCTTCAACTGATGAGCTTACTGGATTTAATGTTTATTTAGATGGTATCTTGGTAACTTTTACAACAAATCTGAGTTATCAATATCAAGATCTTATACCAGGGTATACTTATATCGCTGGTGTGTCTGCTGTTTACGATGAGGGAGAATCTGAAATTATTGAAGTTGAGTTTACATATAGTTATTTTATATTCTTTCCACCACAAAATTTAGAAGTGGATCACTATTATGCTTTCCCTGATAATATTTATGATCTAACCTGGGATGAACCTGAATCCTGTAACGCAACATTAATTAATTATAACATTTATGTAAATGATGAAGTTTATGAAACAGTTGCTGCAAATGTTTTAGAGTTAACAATAATCAATGCACCGATCAATGCAAATAATGAATCTGTTTTCTATATTACTGCTTTGTATGAAAATCCCAATGGTGAATCAGGTCCTTCAAACTCAGTAACATGTATACCAATGACATCTACAGAAAATGAAATAATTGTTTTCAACAATCTTTCCAATTTCCCCAATCCCTTTAATCCGACAACCACAATTAGTTTTGATATTGCAGAAGGAACAACCGGAACCCTCTCGATCTATTCGATCAAAGGGCAATTGATAGAAGCCCATGAATTCAACAGCGGACACCACGATCACATCTGGAATGCTCAAGACCAAAGTTCAGGGATATATTTCTACAAACTGGAAACAGGAGGCAGTTCCCAAACTAGAAAAATGCTGCTTCTCAAGTAATATGAAAGCCCGGCCTGAGCATTTCTCAGGTCGGGTAGTTTTTTAATCTTAATTTCATCTTTTCATACCCTCTCTTTATGCAGGTTATCTATAAATCTGAAATGCCATTTCAACCCTCTATCTGTATCGTATCTGATCTTACCATTTAGCTGGTGCTTGATAAGATTAAAAACTTTATGAAGCCCAATTGTGTTTACGTTTTCAAGTTCGATATCTTTTGGAATCCCAATGCCATTATCACTCAGATGAATGTTTATTGCATCATCTTCATCTTTGAATAATCGAATTGATAATTCACCTTTTGCATTATCAGGGAAAGCATGCTTGAATGAATTGGAGATCAGCTCATTTAAGACCAAACCCAGAGGTATAGCAGTATCAATTAATACGAACACGTCTTCCAACTCCAGTTTCAATGATATTGTTTCTTCTCTGATATGATAACTCATCATCAATAGATTTACCAGGTCTTGAATATACTCTTTCAAATTAATTCGAGATAGGTCATCTGCCTTATACAATTTCTGATGAACAAGACTCATAGCTTTGATCCGGTTGATAATTGCATCGAATGAATCATGCAGAAAATCGATACTGGAGATGCCGGCTTGGGATTTATTCTCAATACTCCTGGATTGCAACTTCAGCATGGAAGCGATAAGCTGCATATTGTTTTTGGTACGATGATACAATTCTTGCAAGAGTGCTGATTTTATTTTCAAGTCTTTTTTGATCTGCTCCTCTGCCTTCTTACGCTCTGTGATGTCTTTTATAGAATGAGAAAAAGAGGTTACCTCTCCATTATCATCAAAAATTGGCCAGGCTGTGAGTAAATAATGTCTTCCGCCTTCGGTATGTTCAGAGACTTCCATTTTTTTTGAATCAAATACTAAGTTACAAGGACATACCTTCAAAGGAGATTCCGTTTTGTGCACTAGCTGATAGCATTTTTTCCCGATGATATCTTCGTAATTCATTCCCAGAGCTTCACATCCTGTTTGATTGATTTCAAGAAATTCATGTTTATTGGAAATTACTGCAATAATATCGGTTATCGAATTGAACGTGTCCTGCCACATTTGCGCTGATTGCTTGATCTGTTTTTCTGCTTGCCTACTTTTGTCTTTTTCCACTTTTAATTTAAGAGCATTTTCTATTGCCGGAGTTAATCTTGTCAGGTTTTCTTTAAGAACATAATCCCAGGCGCCTTTTTTAATGGAATCAACCGCCATTTCTTCCGAGAGGGAGCCCGTTACGATAATGAACGGAATATCAGGAACAAGTTTTTTGGCAATTTCCAAAGCTTCAAATCCGGTGAATTCGGGTAGTTTATAATCGGAAAGAATAAGACCGGGTCTGAAGTCTTGGATAGCAGTTCTAAAATCCTTTTCAGTTTCTACCAGCTTAGAAGTAAAATCAAATTTATGCTCTGCTAATTCCTCTTTGATGAGTTCGGCATCGAGCTGGTTATCTTCCAGCATTAATATTTTCATTTTTTTCATTTCACATTTCTCCCGCAATTCGTATTCCAAAAACCTTTGCTTTTGTTAGAACTACTATACTTATTTTCCATGCAATAAAAGCTCTAAGTTGATATTAGTTTTATTGTTCCACTTATCACTGACCTTGATCTTGATCTTCTCGTGCTATTTATTCCACTACAATATACTTCGGTGCTTTCCCCATTTGTTTTAGTAATTCATTTACCTCTTTTCTTGTTTCATTAATTTCTATTTCTCTATCAACAGTTATTTCATTAAACATTTCAAGTTGTTTAATTTTCGCTATCAACTCTCGTTCTTTTTGTTTGCGCTCGGTAATGTCGGTTAACGCACCTACTATTGAAACTGTTTTCCCGTCCTTTACGACAGGTGCTTCACGAACTTCTACACAAACCTTTTCTCCGCTTTTCTTGACTAATTCCAGTTCGTAAGTTGGTTGTTGTTTGCCTGTTTCTATTGTCCTTGCAGTATGTTTTAATCCTATCTCATTTCTAGGATTATCAGAAGTAAGTTCTGTCCATTTGATCATGGCTTCTTCTTGAGTGTATCCGAGAATATTCTTCACTTGTGGACTAGTATACGTGATTAAATTATCTGGAGTGTGAGAATAGAAAAGGTTAGTGCTGTTTTCGAAAATATTACGAAGTTTCTCTTCACTTTCTTTTATAGCTTCTTCTGCCTGCCTGCGCTCGGTGACGTCAACAACAAAACCAAGAAATCTATCCTTAGAAAGTTTAACTGTATCAACTGTCCAAAAACCTTTTGAGCCATCCTTCCGAATAAATGCAATTTCTCCTGAAGCAAATCCTTCATTCACAGTTTTATTAAAATGATCCCCGGTAATTTCCAATGATTCCGGTGCGGTCAAATCTATCAGATTCATCATAAGAAGTTCTTCTTTACTATATCCGGTAATTTTGGAAGCTGCAGAATTTGCATCTAAATAATTACCATTTTTATCAGCAACAAAAACACCATGAGGAGCATAATCAACATAACTCCTGAATCTCTCTTCGCTCTCCCGCAGTGCTTCTTCTGTTTGTCTACTTTTGTCTTTTTCCACTTTTAATTTAAGAGCATTTTCTATTGCCGTAGTTAATCT
>JAQICU010000182.1 GCA_027858325.1 Candidatus Cloacimonadota bacterium | reverse complement strand
TATACAATATCAGGTAGTAAAAGCAGAACGAGCTGCCAAACACAGAAAGCATAGATCAACCATAAAAGAGGAATTACGCAAGACGGCATAAAGATAATATTATAAGTGCATAGTGTAGAGTGCCAGCAAGTTTGGCACTTAGCAGGAACTCCAATACTTAGACTAACTCAATATATATAAAACGATTACGGAGCATAATCCATTAAAAAGTGGTTTGTCATACTATATTTATATCATAATTTTACAAACAAATTAATGCCAAACTACTGAAAGAAGTTCCTCTACCAGTTTCTAAGTTAATATCGACAGCAACTATTATAATTAGTACATTTTGATGATATTCAAATAACAAATCTGTCACATTGTTTGTCAATTATGAGGAACCAGTACCAATATAAAATATTTTGATGTGCAATAAGTGCGAAAATCAATATTTTCAGACATATATATTATGTAAGAAGAAAATATTACATCAGGCAACTTCCTGATGTAGTTTCTTTATCCATTCTGCTTATTAACAATTCACCATTAAAACAAAAGGAGGTATCAAATGTTCAATTTAAAAGTACCGTTATCAGGGTTGTTCTGTACGTGCTCAAATCTTTGTAAACCCGCTGATAATGATCACTTGCATATAAGAATGGTAGTGTATGATGAGGAGAAAGGCTTGAAACTAAGGTAAGTTTGTTATCCTTATTACAATAATATAAATAAAGAAGCTCCATCTGGAAAGTTCCGAATGGAGCTTTTTATATAGAACAAATATCAAATCAAAACAAAGGAGTAAAAATTATGAGTACCAGCAATTTCCATAATGTAAAAGCAAGTTGTGTCTTTGCTTGTGAGATAGAATCAGAATACGATTATGAAGACTTGCTAATGAATCTGGAGACTGCCTTAATTAATTTTGAGTGTGATTATAAACATACCGCTCATGATTCTCACGAGTTAAGGAGCTATCCTTCCAGGGTTATTAAAGCATTGGGTGTGGAGAAACAATACAAAGATTTTAGTGTTAGTGTAGAGATAGCAATTATCATACGATCCGGTTACTATGCCGGATGTAATTTAGATTGGAATTGCATCTATTCAATCGAAGGTGAAGAGACCAATGACTTAGGTTTTGCAGAACTTATTGAATACTATGCTGATTGTTCTGCGAAAATGGCATTATACAAAGCTTCATTTGTTAAACAGTGGGCAGAATCAACAGCACAGAAGATGATCAATAGAATTGAAGCTATTTTCAGACAATACAGCACACCCTTGAATGTAGTAGCTCGATTTTCAAATGGTGAAACGATATATGAAAAAGCCAGTTAGGAGGCAAGAGATGGTTAACATCTATGAAGTAAGTTTTATCAAGGGCAGCGGTGGAATCAAGGAGCCGGTAGAACTATATTATTCAGCACTTGATATTATTGATGTAATCAAGGAAATTGAAGATGTATATAATGTCTCATTACTGCCGGAAGATAATGAGGGTCTGAATGATATTAAGCGTAAACAACAATTTTCTTTAGAAGGTGAGTGGAAGGACGATATCTCCGGTGGTGGTGACTGGATGTTTTTTGATCTGGAAATAAAGATAATATCGAACACCCCACCGAATGTAGATATTATAAAGCTTAGAGGAACAGAGTAAAGTGGATGATGATACATTAATTGTTAAAAAAGAAGATAAGGAGAGAAATTATGATCCTAATAGATGATGCGAAGATAGATTGGGAAAGACTAATGTCTCAAAAACTCACACTCGGTATCATTAGTAATGAATACCGGGATGAGAAAAATGATAAGGATACAGCAACCCAGTTAGATGGGATAAAACATCTCATTGATCATATCCAGGATAGCGCAGTTGCTTCTGGTATTTACAGTGAAGATGAGATATTTGGTAGGCTGGATGATAAGGAGAAAAGTATAAAACCAAAGTAAATGTGTTATCCTGTTAGCAATAATATTACGAAAGAAGCTCCATCTGGAAAGTTCCGAATGGAGCTTCTTTTCGTTTGGAGCAGATACAAATAATCGATAAAAAAAAGGAGGAAAATCATGTCACAGGTAAACGAGTTAGAAAAGAAGTTAAAAGAACCGGTTCGACGATCTGATCTTAGTTTTAACATTACTAATGTAGATAAGACTAACCGGAAAGTTCAGGTCAAGTCACAGATCAAGTCTCAGGCATTAATGAATAGACTGGATGATCTATTCGGTATTGATGGCTGGAAAGACAGATATGCAGTTTTATATAACTGTGTTACGTGTAAGTTATCAATTAAGCTTGGTGATAACTGGATCACAAAAGAGAATTCAGCACCATTGGTTAATGCAGAGTCTTTAAATGAAGCATTCACTGATGCATTGAGACAGGCTGCTGTCAGATTTGGCTTAGGGAGATATCTCCTTGATCTGCCAAACATCTATGTAGATATCATGGAGAATAAGCCGGAGAATTCAAAACATGAAGTGCATTTCTTTCAATCAGGAGAATTATCAGGCTGGTGGGAAGAACCGGACTATCCTTCCAAAGATGCAAGCGAAAATTCATCTGTTGTCACTGATGTAAAGAAATCGGATTTTTCCGAGTTTTCTCTCACAGAAAAACTGGAGTATCTAATAAGCAAACAGATCATCACAGAGAAAAAACATTCCGGTTATCTTGCTAAACTCGAAGACAAAAAAACTGGTCCGGGATTGCTTCGATATTTTGAAATGCAATTCAATCTACTTCATGGGTTATCCGAACTAGTAAAAAGAAATAAGATCTCTTCTGATCAGCGTGCAACTATCTACAAACGAGTAATGTCCTCTAAGATGAACGGTTTTAAGGCTATTGAGAATGAGATCAAACACCTGGAGGCAGCCTGATGAATATCACGAATTATAATAAAATCCCCGAGCCCATCTATCGTGCGGTCTGCCAGAACTGGTACTCAGGTGCAGGAGCAAAACACTTCTGTTCTGTGACAGAACTGCTTAAGCCAGAGAAGCTCTTTGTACTAGAAAGAAGACATAAGGATCAGCATTTTCACATTGAAATGCCAAACCTGTCGTAAGTCTTTAAATTTCTCGTAAGTCTTTATTCTCTTAAATAGTTAACATTACTTTATAGGTTATTTTGTTTATGCCAAACTTCTAGCCACCCCATAACAGTTAACGGTAACAAAGTGTTAATTAAAGTTATTGATAATTTCGAACAAGTTATATTAATAAAAAAACATTCATTTAGGTAATGCTATACGAGACGTTAGAAGTTCCCATTTGATGCTTTAGTTGTAACAATTAGTTTAATAACTCTAGCCATATTATTTGGTGGACCGGCAAGTGCAATCGTAGGAGAAATTTACTTTAGAGTAAGCGTCACAAAGGATATTGTTAAATTGAATTTTAGCAATAGGAAAAAATGTGTTATTAAATTGTACACAGATTATTCGATCAAAAGACAAGATAAATACTATATGCTGACATTGAAAAAATAGTTAGTAGCTATAGTTTAACAAATATTACAACTTTAGACTAAGACATTCCGAAAATTAATAATTCGTGCGAATTAGCATAAAATCCGACATATATTAAATAGATGATGATACTGTCTTATTCTAAGTATCATCTCCACTTTATGCTAAAATTTATAAATATTCTTAAGCTTCCAATCTCTTTTTAGATTCTAACAGATAATTGAGACCAGCAAGATTAATGTATTGTTTATTATGTATTTTTTTAAATATTAGATATGTTGTAAGCCCTAACATTGGTATAGCTGTAAAGGGTGAAGCTAAGAAGTGACCTGCTTGTATAAGATATCCACCGGCAATCGCAGCAGTTGTGTAGGCAGCAAACGGAAATGTCACACCAAGTATGCTGCTTATAGCTGAAAGTCCTGTTGTCATCAACATACATATACCCAGATTTGCTCCTGTTATGCTTACTGCTCCGGCTTGTAACAACAAAATACCACCTCCTCCTACAGGACCCCATTTCCCTTTTTGCTTAAGTGTTGTAATTAATTCTGGATCTATTGACTTCTCGATCTGCTCAGCTAATTTCTTTTTCTTTTTTTTGCTCATCTTATCAATGGCTTCAGCTATTTTTCTTGAGTTATATTCATATAGCTCTTTTCGTAGATCTTCATCTGATATATCTTCTGAATGCTTTATTTTAAAGAGTTTTAAGGTTTTCAAGTATTGTTCTCTAAGATCATTGCTATTTTTATTAACTTTAGTCAATATTTTGTTCTTTAATGCTGGTATAGTAAAATCTTCTAAGGAGTTATTTTTGTTTGAACAGCCCATCAGTTCACAGGCTCTTTTCAGTTCCTGTTTGTTAAATTGAGATAATCCTAATTTCATCTTATCCTCCAATTTTAGATTCTTTTAAAAATCCAAGTATATATTGGTATTCATATGGCGCTACATTTTTAAAATTAGCAATAATATCCCTTTTCTGACTACCTGGAATCAGTTTAAATTTTTCTGCGAATACTTTTAGCTCATCATCAGAGATATGCTCAATACTGGTTTTAGTATTAATTCTTTTGTATGCATATTTTACGAATGTTTCAATTGCATTCTTCACTTCCCGTTTAGAGAAGCTTGAACTGATAAGGCCTGTAACAGCACCTGCGATCTCACCGGTAATTCCTAACTCACCAACCCCTGGAAAAACTTCTTCGACTCCCTCTTCAATTAATGAGCCGATTATTGTTCCTGCAACTGTACAAAGTAGTTCTTTATTCATAACTCCTCCTATAACTTTTTAGTATAATCCTATTGATCAGGGAATTCAATTTTCCCAATAGATTTTTTCCATTTTGAGTAATTAACACTATGCATAGGTAACCACACATTAAGATCGATATTATCGGGTTTATCCCATCTATATGTATATACCTTATCACAATTAGTTCTTCCACCACCAAAAGCTCTATATGAAAATTTGTGCCTTATCACAATTACATAACCTCCTCCTCTAAGTGGTTGTACTAAAATACTGCTATAATCTTCATGACGAGGTGATCTATAGTAAATCCCGATATACTGATTTAGCCACTCTTTTATATAGCCTCTATAGCTATGTCGAAGATCTTCCTCATTTGCCTCTTTGTATTTCTTAGTTTTCTTGTAGATAGATCTTAAATTCTCTTTCTCTATCTCTTTAAAGTTATTGGCATATACTGAACATAAAACCAACAACATGACAACAATATATATAATCTTTTTCATTTTTTTTCTCCTTTAGATTTCCTTATAAATAAAGAGGACGCAACTCTCATTACATCCTAAATAGAGGTATCACCAGACACCCACCAAGCAAGATATAAGAAAGTGCGCCCATATAGGACACATCCTTCTTATCTGTTCTGCTTGGCTAAAAAACTGGTGATTTTCTATTTAGAACAAATAAATAATGTGCGTTAATTTATTAAATATTAAAAAATAATCAGTTATGTCATACAATGTCTCCCAAAAATAATTTTGAACTCTATTCTCAATTTCAGCTAATAACTTCTTCTTACAAAGGAAATAATTAATAATAAAATTTTTTGTCAAATATAATTTCAGAAATTGGGGAAATG
>JAQICU010000162.1 GCA_027858325.1 Candidatus Cloacimonadota bacterium | reverse complement strand
GAAGAAGTCAAATTGATAGAAGTAAGAAAAAAGGAAATTTGGAATTACTTAAATGAAAAAAAAATCACATATTGTGACTTTGATTTTTATGGATATGCTTATGTTCCACCAACTCCATTCCTGTTAAAAGATTGGGAAAAATTTGATATTTCCCGTTACACTGATGTCGGTTGCGTTTCACCTCTCGAAGGCTCAAGAACGGTTGAAGTAAATCCTGTAGATATTGAATATCACACAATTGCCAAGGATCTGCAAAAATTCATGCCAGGCGATCTTTCCAAAGCAATATGTCTGTTTCACGCACCACCCTATAAAACTTATTTTGATCGAGCTGATCTGGAAGGTAGAAAAATTGATCACGTTCAGGTGGATGTACATGTGGGAAGTATTGCCATTAAGAATTTTATTGAAAATAAACAGCCGAGGATAACCTTACATGGTCATATTCATGAATCTTCCCGAATTACCGGACACTGGCAACAGAAGATCAAAGAGACATATTCCTATTCAGCAGCATGGGATGGGAAAGAACTAGCAGTAGTAAAATTCAATCCGGAATTTCCGGAGAAAGCAGAGCGAATTTTGCTTGATTGATAACGAGATTATATGAAATTTATAATTAGTGTTTTATTTTGCTTCCTGATCATTTCTTGTCAGGCAGAAGAAATGGCAGGTGATAATTCAGAAACTTTTCATCAGCTTCTTGATGATTATTTTCGTACAATAATTACGCGAAATCCCGATTATGGCAGTCATCTCGGCTTGGATCCGACAGGAGATTACCCATATGATAAATCAAAGTTAACTGACAACTCCGAAGCAACTTACCAGCATGAAATGAAAATTGTACGGGAATATTTCGAATTTTCAGAAAATTATTGTAACCTTTCACCTACTGATGATCTAGAGCTTTCTGTTTTCCAAAACTATCTGCAAAAGGTGGAAGCGACAGATAAATACCGCTACCAATACTATCTTCTCAATCATCTACATGGATTTCATTATCAGCTTATCAGTTTATTCACCGAGAATCACACGATAAATAATTTGCAGGATGCAGAAGATTACCTCTCACGATTGGAGCAACTTGATACCTATTTCGACAACATCTTTATTGAACTGAAAAAGCGGGAAGAGATGAATATGTTCCCTTCTAAAATAATTTTAGAACATTTGCAAAATATTGTGAATGATTTTCTGGAACAACGTCCTGTGGAGATAATTTATTATACATATTTTATTGATAGGATAGATGACTTGCCCGAACTGGATAAAACAAATAAGCAGATCTATCTTGCCAGGGCTTTGGATGAAGTAAACACTAAGATTGTTCCAAACTATAAAAAAATATCAGATCATATTGAAAAACTCAAAGAAAAAGCTGATGATATTCCGGGTGTGTGGAAATTACCCGATGGTGATAATTTCTACCAATTCTGTCTGCAAAATCACACTACCACAAATCTAACAGCAGAAGAAATTCATCAAATTGGATTAAAGGAAGTTAAAAGAATACAGGCAGAAATACTGAAACGCTTTGAAGAACTGGGCTTTACGGAAGGAGAAACCTTCGGAGAAATTGAAGGGAAATATTGGCACTCTTTGGAAGGTAGCGAATTTAATTATCTGAAAGATGATAATGGTCGCCAGCAAGCTTTAGAAGATTATCTACAAATTATTGAAGAAACCGAGAAGCTTTTACCAGCTGTTTTTTCTAAAATACCTTCGATTCCTGTTACTGTGCGTCCTGTTCCGCCACATAAGGAACAATACTCAGGTCAGTATTACGATGATGCTCCCCTTGATGGCAGCCGACCTGCAATATTCTACACCAACTTGAGCTGGCTTCCCAAAAAACCTGGAATGCAGACATTATTGTATCATGAGACAATTCCCGGACATCATTTGCAAATCGCTTACGCCCAGGAGCTGGCTGATATTCCTATATACCGCAATTTCACTTTTTTTACGGCATTTATCGAAGGCTGGGCGCTTTACGCTGAAAAACTGGCTTTTGAACAGGGCTGGTACAAAAATATCTACTCCGAATTGGGTTACTTGAATTCTGAGCTTTTCAGAGCTGCTCGATTGGTTGTAGACACTGGGATTCACTATAAAAGATGGGATCGTGAGCAAGCGGCAGATTACATGAAAAAAAATCTGGGTTGGGCTAGTTATGGTGAGATCGATCGTTATTCTGTTTGGCCTGGACAGGCTTGCGCCTACAAGATTGGTGAATTAAAGATATTAGAATTACGTGAAAAAGCAAAAAGTGAATTAGGTGAAAAATTCGATCTGAGAGAGTTCCATAATATTATACTGCAACACGGTGCAATCCCTTTAAATTTACTGGAAGATGTTGTAGATAATTGGCTGCTTAAACAGAAATAGCTCTGCATCGCAGAGCTATTTCATTTATATACATTTTGTTCATTCCTGATTCAATTTACCTAATCTGTTCATTTCTCTTTTTCGTTCAGTTTCATGTAGTATCTTTTTCCGCATTCTGATGTTTTTAGGCGTAACTTCCAAAAGTTCATCATCATTAATGTATTCTAATGCCTGCTCCAAACTGAATTGTCTTGGTGGTGCAAGCTTTATGGCATCATCGGAACCGGAGGCTCGGACATTTGTGAGTTTCTTACCTCTTACAACATTCAGCACCAGATCGTTTTCACGAGAATGTTCTCCAACTATCATTCCGGCGTAAACTTTCACAACCGGACCAATAAACAGAATTCCACGAGCCTGGAAATTGAAAAGCGAATATCCGGTTGATGTACCATTTTCCATAGCGATCAGAGCACCCCGTTTTTTCTTATCCAGATCACCTTTGTAAAATTCATATTCATAAAAGCTGTGATTGATAATGCCTGTTCCGCGAGTTGTAGTAAGAAATTCGTTTCTGAATCCGATCAGACCACGAGCGGGAACTTTAAATTCCAAGCGTGTGTAACCGTCATTACCGATTACCATATCCAGCATTTCACCTTTACGTACACCAAGCATTTCAATAACTGTTCCCACAAATTCATCAGCAACATCAATAACTGCAAGTTCGATGGGTTCTGTTCGCTTTCCAGCAAGCTGCCGATAAATTACTTTTGGTCTGGAAACCTGGAATTCAAATCCTTCACGCCGCATATTTTCAATTAGAATAGCAAGTTGAAGCTCACCACGTCCCTTGACCACAAATTCATCTCTATTTTCTGTGTGTTCAACCACGATACTTACATTGGTTTGCAGTTCTTTTTGCAATCTATCCCAGATATTTCTGGATGTGACATATTTCCCGTCATTTCCGGCAAAAGGAGAATCATTAACCCTAAAGGTCATAGATAAAGTTGGTGCATCTATCTCTATAATTGGAAGAGGTTTGGGGGTTTTTTTGCAGGCTGCTGTTTCACCCACATCAACTTTTTCCATTCCGGCAAGTGAAACAATATCTCCGGCAAATGCTGTTTTTATTTCTTTTTTTTGTAGACCTACATATTGGAAGATCTTGGAAATTCTATAGAGTAATCTTTCTCCGTCGCGTTTTAATAATACAACTTCTTCACCCTGATTTACTTTTCCATTTTTAATCTTTCCAGTTCCAATTTTCCCCAGATAATTATCATATTCTATTGCTGAAATGAGCATTTGAAAAGGTTTAGATTCATCACCTTCAGAATCCTTTACTTTGTGAATAATCGTTTCAAATAAAGGTATTAAATCATCATTAGTATCTCCCAATTCATACCTGGCATAACCATCTTTTCCAGAGGCATAAAGAATCGGGAAATCTAATTGAGCATCATTTGCTTTGAGTTCAACAAACAGATCAAACACCATCTCTAACACATCGGCCGGTCTGGCATTCGGTCGGTCTATTTTATTGATGATAACAATTGGATTCAAACCTAATTCCAAAGATTTCTTTAATACGTATTTTGTCTGCGGCATTGGTCCTTCAAAAGCATCCACCAATAACAAAACAGCATCCACCATTTTCATAATTCGTTGAACTTCCCCGCCAAAATCGGCATGACCTGGCGTATCAACGAAATTTATTTTATAATCTTTATAAGTGAGTGAAGCATTTTTAGAAAATATAGTTATTCCACGCTCTCTTTCAATATCATTACTATCCATCACACGTTCAGCTACATTTTGGTTATCTCTGAAAACACCGGAGTGCTTTAAGGCAGCGTCTACCAGGGTTGTTTTACCATGATCAACATGAGCGATGATGGCAATATTTTTAATTTTTCTCATTATTCCTCAATTTTATCGGTTATGTATAATAAAAGAATGGTAGTCTTTCCGAGGACATCTTCGAAGAGTTTTCTAACGCTTAATCTCATTATAAGCAGAGATCCTTCCTAAGAATGATATACAAGATTCGTCCAGCTTTCGGCAACTTCGACTTGGCAAACAGGATGACAAAAAACACTAAATCACACAAAATATTTTTCTACCATTCCGCACATGATGCGGAATTAAAATCCTTTATTTGATTGGATTCCCGTTTCCCAATCAAGTTAAGAACAAGCTTCACGGAAATGACAAATAAGGAAATTAAAAAAATAATACATAACACTATTATTAATACTAACTACTTATTTATGTCTTAAAAAATCTGGAGGCTATTGAGTCAATGCATTTAAATTACTTATTTGTAAATACTTCCTACAATTGAAGTATTTCAAGAACTCTCGCTCGTTTGACTTGAGAAATTTGTGGTGCGTTTTCAGCGTGATCGGTGTTTCGATGATCTGATGATATTGATATTCATCTTTGCATTTATTGTGACTTTATTCAGTTTGATAAATTCACGATGAGAGATATTATAAAATCTTTTTGAAAATTTGTCAGCTCGGAATTTATTGCGGAAATTCCAAAGTTGATGATATTCACCTATTGCTGTTGGAAAACTAAATTCAAATAATTAACTGAAATAATTTTCAATATTATTACAATTTAATTTACTAAATATATAAAATCTTTTGACAATAATTCTATAATAGAAATTTGTATGTTGTAAAAATAATTAAGAGAAGTCAGGAGGATAAATGACAAATAAAGT
>JAQICU010000117.1 GCA_027858325.1 Candidatus Cloacimonadota bacterium | reverse complement strand
CATAAAGGTTATGTAATTGATATAAATGTTGAGAAGTTCAATTTCACTTATCGCTTTCATGTAGGCTTTATTTTTGTGATAATCTTCAGCAAGAGTTCTATCTTCTAGAACGATTCCTTTTCTATCCTCGATCTGCCGCTGCCGGTCTAATCTACCATTGAAAAATTCGATCTGCGCCATAAAGGCGTTCCCAATTGGATCTTTGTAGAATGCATCCAGGACTTTGGGATTAAATTTTTCTTGAAAAGCATAAATTTTTTCATCACCAATTCTATTGGGAATTGTTGAAAGCAATATTTCACTATACGGTTCTTTGCTAGCTTCTTCTACCAATGTAGATTTTCCAACCCCAATATTTCCCACGATTCCAATTCTTAAATGTTCCATTTTACTCCTAATTATACAAACTCAAAGAATCTGTGTGTTAGTTAAAAAAATAACCCGCGAATAACACTAAAAAAAACGAAAAAGGAAATCAACAAATAGAAATGTAAAATCATAATGAATCATATTTTCTGTGCAAATCTGTGTTGAATGTTATTACTCAAAAAGCTCAAATTCATCCAAACTTTGGTAATATTTTTCGATCAGTATATATGAAAATGGGATCGTCACGAGGAGTCCCAAGCCGGCAAATGCTGCACCAATAACATTCATCAGAAATAGTCTGAACATAACAAAAAATTGCTGCCAACGTGTTTCTGCACTTGCTCTGTAACAAGAAATTACAGCTTTAATTGGATTCATTTTCTTCCTTGAAATAAGAAGTACTGCAGGAAAGGTTATCGTTATCCAATAGAGAACTAAAATAAATCTTACCGGGTGAAGGATCGGATCTACAGTAATTCCCAAAATGTAACCTGTGCAAAATATTTTTAGAAGCAAGAAATAGAGGATATTTACAAGCACGAGCAGAAAGAATTTTGGGTATTTTTTTAGTTTCTTAAAGTACATTGAAATTTTGAAAGGTTCATCTGTAAAATTCTCTTTGAATCCAAATGGGATCAATACAAATGGAACCAATATCAATAGCATGAGATTAACAAAGAGATAATGATCGATCTTGAAACTCTCTGCCAGATATTTACTGAAGAAAATTCCTAAACCGATAAGCAAAAAGAAAGTAAGAACAATAAAAATTGAGAATGAATAATATTGAGATTTGATCAGTTTGAATTTTTCCCAGATTTTCTGATAATTCACTTTTGCTGAAAGCGATCCGGAAAGAGCACCAGTTGGCTGACCACACACTTTACAGAAAAGGGCATGTTTATCAAGTTCAGTATTGCATCTAACCTCAATTTTTCTGCCATTTTTTGTTTTTTCTTTTCTCATACCATTACATTTCATAAATTTCCTCATACATTATTTATTTCAGCTGAAAAATTCTGAGCAGCACTCATTTTGTCAATTATTAAAGTTCTTTACAAATTTAACGTTCAAAATTTATTCGAGGTTGTTTTAAGGAGGAGCTATGTATAAATTGAATGTGACCTCTAATTTCTCATCTGCTCACAAACTGGATGGATACAAAGGTTTATGCAAGAACCTTCATGGTCATAACTGGAAAGTACGTATTGGAATTTATTGCGGAAAAGTTGATAATATTGGAATGACAATAGATTATGGTGAAGTTAAGAAATATTTGAATGAAGTAATTATGATGCTCGATCATACCTATTTAAACGAATTGGAGTATTTTAAAGGAATTAATCCGACTTCAGAGAATATTGCAAAATTCATTTATCATGAAATGAAGAGACGCATAAATTTTCCGGATTGTAATATTGCTGAAGTTGAAGTTTGGGAATCTGATATTACGTCAATGGTCTATTTCGAGGAATAATCAATTTTGCCAATGACTTACACAAACTCTATAATGACAAAAGAATATATTGAACTACGCTAATTGAAGTTGTTCGTTTTTGTTAGTTAGAAGTTGTCGTTGTGCTTCGCAAAGCCAACAATAATTGTTAGTTGCTGAAATGTAAGGAGTAAAATGCGAATTGTAGAATCGAAATTTGTTAAAAGTGCAGTAACACCCAAAGATTATTATCCTACTGCTTTTGCGGAAATTGCCTTTACCGGAAAATCCAATGTGGGAAAATCAACTCTGATAAATACGCTGCTGAATCGAAAATCAATTGCCAAGGTTAGTAATAAACCAGGTAAAACACGATTGATAAATTTCTTTGAGATCAGATTCAAAATCGATAATAAAGACTTGGAAGGATTTTTTAGTTTTGTTGACCTACCTGGGTATGGATATGCAAAAGTAAGCAAAACTCAGCGAGACTCATGGAAAAAGATGATATTAACCTTCTTTGAAAACAGACAGCAACTCCGAGGTGTTGTCGCTTTAGTTGATATTAGACCTAAAGCAGATCCCAAAGATATTCTCATGATACAAATGCTGCAATCGATGAATATTCCGTTTATGGTCGCTGCTACAAAATCTGATAAGATACCTAAATCCAAAGCAAATGCTGCAATAATGAAATTAAAAAGTGGACTGCATTTGAATGATCAGCAAATATTCGTATGTTCATCGTTGAAAAAAAAAGGAATCGAAAACATTTTGAACTGGATCACAGATCGGGTTATTGATTTTAATTGACAATTGAATTTAATAAATATGTTTTTTGATTCAATGTTATAAAGGTTGAATTATGTTAGAAAAAATAAAAACACCGAAGGATGTGAAGAAGCTCTCAATTGCACAGTTGCAGGAATTAGCAGAGGATATAAGAAAGAGAATAATTCAGGTGACAGCAAAAACAGGTGGCCATGTTGCACCAAGTTTAGGAGCAACTGATATTGCAATTGCATTACTTAAAATGTTTGATCCATTGGAAGACAGAATAGTTTGGGATGTTGGGCATCAGTCTTACGCCTATAAAATACTAACAGAACGAAATGAACAATTTGATACTCTGCGTCAGTTTAATGGATTAAGCGGATTCAATAATATCTTTGAAAGCAAGTACGATGCTTATGGAGTTGGTCATGCCAGTACTTCTATTTCCGCCGCTCTTGGAATAGCTGTAGCCAAAGAGATGAAAAATGAAAAGTGTCATTCAATTGCAGTTATAGGTGATGGCGCACTCACTGGAGGGATGGCTTTTGAGGCATTAAATCATGCCGGACATCTCCAAAAAGATATGATAGTTATTTTGAATGATAATAATTTTTCTATTTCTAAAAATGTCGGTGCTCTTCAAGCACATTTAACTAATATGTTAGTAAGTAGACCATATAATGCAACCAAAAATCTTATATGGGATTTTGTTCAACATCTTCCAAGTCGCATACGTAGAAGAGTGATCTTAAGCGCACGAACTTTAGAAGAGAACATGATAAATACTCTAGCTCCAAATATTATTTTTGAAGATCTGGGATTTAAATACCTTGGACCAATCGATGGACATGATATTCCTAGGATGATTAGAATCTTCCATAAAATTAAAACAAATCTTACAGGACCGATCTTCGTTCATATTGTAACACAGAAAGGAAAGGGTTATGAATATGCAGAAGATGATGCAGCTCGGTTCCATGGACTGGGACCTTATGAAATAAAAACCGGGAAAAGTAAGAAAAAAAAGGCTGAAACCTATTCAAAAGTTTTTGGGAATACATTATGTAAGATTGCTGAAAAAAATAAAGATATTGTAGCTATTACAGCTGCAATGACAGATGGTACAGGTTTAGTCGAGTATGCAGAAAAATTCCCTGAACGATTTTTTGATGTTGCCATAGCAGAACAACATGCTGTAACTTTTGCAGGTGGTCTTGCCGTACAGGGGATCAAACCATTTGTAGCGATCTATTCCACTTTCCTCCAACGAGCTTTGGATCAGGTCATTCATGATATTGCTCTGCAGAAGTTACCTGTTGTATTTTGTCTAGATCGGGCAGGATTAGTTGGTGATGATGGAGCAACACATCATGGCGTTTTTGATCTTTCTTATTTAAATGTGGTTCCCGGACTTATTATTCTTATTCCTGCTAATGCTGAGGAATTATCTGCAATGCTTAAATTCTCCGCAAAGTATAAAGATGGACCAATTGTAATTCGTTATCCACGAGGTTGTGCAACTTATTTAAATGACAAGATCGAACCAATTGAAATTGGAAAAAGCGTGATTGTGCAAGAGGGAAAAGACATCGCAATAATTGGTGTTGGGAAAGCAATGGAAGATGCAGAAATTATCTTTCAAGAATTGAAAAATAAACTTCCTGATATTAATCCATATCTCATTAATCCACGTTTTCTAAAACCTCTTGATATAACATTATTCAATAATCTTGAAAAGAAAGTTCATACGATAATTACGATTGAGGATAATGCACTTATCGGTGGTTTTGGCAGTATGTTAAAATCCCATTTTTCAAATTCTGCTGTGAAGATTCATTCTTATGGAATTCCTGATGAGTTTATTGAACATGGATCTGTAGATCAACTAAAAAATATGATTGGAATATCCGCAAAACAAATAACCAAAGAGATCATCTCTATTTTAAAATAGAATACAAATGGAATATTCACACGATACAATTTCGGCAATTTCCACTCCCTTGGGAATTGGCGGAATATCCATTCTCAGAGTTAGTGGAACCGATGCTATTAATGTTGTTTCCAAAATATTCACAAGCAAAACTGATCTGATAAAACAACCCTCTCATAAAGCTATTTTTGGTCGAATATTGGATTCTGGAAAACTTGTGGATGAAGTAATTGTAACTGTTTTTAATGCACCTCATAGTTATACAGGAGAGGATGTTGTAGAAATTTCGTGTCACGGCAGTACTTTTATTACAAATCAAATTCTCCAAATCTTACTTCGCAATACCAGATTAGCCGAACCCGGAGAATTTACTCAACGCGCATTTCTGAATGATAAGATCGGGCTTACACAAGCAGAAGCTGTAGGTGATCTTTTAACTGCGAAAACAAAGATTTCACATCTTACAGCTCTTCAACAATACGAGGGAAGTTTGCGCAGTCGAATTGAAAAACTATTAACTCAATTAACAGATTTTCGTACTCAACTTGAACTTGAAATTGATTTCCTGGAACAGGATCTGGACGAAATAGATAATGACAATTTAATTAATGGACTTACATCTCTGAATCAGGAACTTAATCAGCTAGCTAAAACGGGTGAAGAAGGTCTGATCATAAAAGAAGGATTGAAGGTAAGTTTGGTGGGCGCTCCAAATGTTGGGAAATCCAGTATTTTCAATTCCTTTCTGGAAACAGAGCGGGCAATTGTAACACCAATTCCGGGAACTACACGCGATTATCTCGAAGAGGTTATTTCTCTGAATGGATATCTTGTACGGGTTTTTGATACTGCCGGTTTGCGGGAAGCAACTGACCAAATTGAAAAGATCGGTATAAAACGGTCTTATGAGATCATTAAGGATTCACATAAAGTTCTATTTGTTATCGATGGTGATGAAAACAAAAAAGAATATGATACTCTTTCTAAACTTGTTGATAAAAATAAAATAATAAAAGTTCTAAATAAAGCTGATAAATTTGATGAATCTTAACTCAACAAATTTTAAAAAAAAGGGTAAG
>JAQICU010000080.1 GCA_027858325.1 Candidatus Cloacimonadota bacterium | reverse complement strand
TTATTATACTTACTTTCAATTATTTCTGCGTTCTTATGCAGGAATGACATCAAGTTCTGCATATCTGCAGGAACTTCCAAGTCTAAATATTTCTTACTTCTCTGTACGAAATCTTTGATCTTCTCATGCAAATGATCAAGTCCTTCACCTGTTTTAGCAGAGATAAAAACGCTATCGGGATATTTATTCATAAGTTTTTTCTTGATGAATAAATAATGAGTCCCATACATTCTATCCGACTTATTAAACACTATAAGAATATTCTTTTGTTCTACTTTTATTTCTTCCAAAACACCTTCAACTGCTTGCATAAGATCAAACAAATTAGGATAAGATACATCAACTACATGTAGAAGTAGATCAGCTTCCAAAACGTCTAATAATGTTGAGTGAAAAGATGAGACAAGTTTATGAGGAAGTTTGCGAATAAACCCGATGGTATCTGTAATTACGAGTTTTTCTTTTAATTCTGTTTCAATTACTCGTGTTTTGGAATCCAAAGTTGCGAAAAGTTGATCCGCAGTATACCTATTTTCACTAGTTAGCTTATTGAATAAAGTAGATTTCCCAGCATTTGTATATCCAACCAGAGCAATAGAAGTAATATCTTTTCTTTTATTTCTTTTAGTTAAACATACTTGTTCAATATTTTTGATTTACTTTTTAAGTGTGGTTGATTTCTTGCGGATCATACGTCTATCTACTTCAATCTGTGTTTCACCCGGACCGCGAAATCCGATACCACCTTGTATCCTGGAAAGATGCTTCCACTTTCTCTTCAGCTTTGTATAGGCATATTCCAATTGGGCAAGTTCAACCTGTAATTTTGCTTGTTTGGTTCGAGCGTGACTGGCAAAAATATCTAAGATTATCTCGGTTCTATCAACCACGTTACAACCGGAAACATCAGAAATATTACGTGATTGAGAGGGAGAAAGATTGTTATTAAAAATGAGAGTGTGAACATGTGAAGAACTGGCTGCTTGTTTAATTTCCTGCAGCTTTCCTTTCCCTACATAAGTTGCAGTATCAGGTCTTTTCAAGGTTTGAGAAAATGTATTTGCGACTTCGCAGCCGGCAGTATCAGCCAATTGATGGAGCTCTTCCATAGATTCGTTGAAGTGTTCAGAGGATTCATCACCCCAGACAACACCAACTAGAAACACTCTTTCGCTTTTACTCATATTTTACAGGAAATAAGTATCAGGAACTTTTTTAATTTCCAATCTCATCCCTTTTAACATATTATCCTTCGTAAACTAAAACTTTTTTATTATCTTTACGCCAGGCAAGATACTCTTCCTTAATTTCCATTTGCCACAGAGTCTCTTTATTCTCGTTTTCAAAAGTTAGAATATTCAAGTAGTGCATTCTATCATCTTTACCGCGGAAACTCTTCTGAGGTAGTTCAATAATAATCTCCCCATCTTTGTTCAGTATTGTTACTTCATTTATGTATACACCAGGTATGATCTCAATGATGGCCCGCGCTTCAACAATTCCTGAACTCACGTCTTTAAATCTAATTTTCATCAAGTCACCTATTCCTTTCTTATCTAATTTGCCCAATTTCTTTCAACATATCCTGGAACCACTCCAGAGAAATATCAAAAGATTTTCCACCTTGAATTCGTGAAAAATCTATTATACTCAGCTTTCCATCCGCATCCTCATCCTGCCCGATCACACCACTCTGACCATTGATCGCAGCTTTTACGGCAAGATCAACTGAAGCCATTATCAATTCCAGATCTCTATCGTTTGGAGCCGAAGATCGTGCAAAATAACCACTTTTTTGAACCAGAGTTTTATCTGCTCTAAGCAATTTGGAAAATTTCCCGGCAAACCATTTTCCAGGATTTAATTCATCTAATCGAACATGACCAAAAGCATCTCTTCTTACTTCTTCACCATTAGATTCCATCTCTGCTACAATGGTTTCTACACCGGCTCCTTCACTTAGAAAAATATTAACGCAATCTTTCTCTTCCATCAATTTGGATAGCCTATCCATTTCTTTAGATAGGTCCAGCGCCATTTCGGGTATGAATACGGCATCTATATCCCAGCGTTCTTTGCCCAATCTGATATCGGGCAGAAAAGCTCTTTTCTCAAGCTTTTTCCGATATTCATAAGCGGTGGCTGCTGTGAGCCAGCCGCAATTCCGACCCATTATTTCATGCACGATCAACTGACGAGAACTGGTCGTATTTTCATTAGCTACATTCACAAAGAAAATTGCTCCTTGTTCGGCTGCTGTCCAAGCTCCTAGACTTTGTTTGATAGGAATTATATCATTATCTACTGTTTTAGGTATACCTACAACAGTAAGATTATAACCGTTTAAAGCAAGATAATTGCCCAAATCAGCTGCCATTATATTGGTATCATCACCGCCAATTGTGTGAAGAATAGTAATTCCATCTTTGGTGAGTTGCTCAGCAGCTACCTGCAGAGGATTTTCCCCTTTTTTTACATAGCCTTTTTTCACGCAATCCTCTATATTAGTTAGCTTCACACGGCTGTTTCCTAGAACACTACCACCGAAATTATAAAGTAATTCCGCTGAATATCTTACATTATTTGGAATCGAGATCGAATTCCCTTCTAGTAATCCCTTAAAACCATTTAAGTAACCAATGATCTCAACATCAGGTACTATCTTTGTGTACTGCACGATCAACCTTCCGATTGAGGAAGAAAGGCATGGAGCCAAACCACCCGCTGTTAATATCGCAACTTTATCTTCTGTCATTGAATCTCCTCAGAACCTTTATGTTAATCTCCAAAACTTATGCCAATATCTCTAGCTGTTTGCACCAAATCGGATTCTAAATTTACGTAATTGTATTTTTCGATTGCTTCACTGATTGGAACCGAAACCAGCTTTCCATCTCGGAGTGCTGCCATTTTACCAAACTCTTTGTCTAGAACCATTTCAAATGCTTTAACTCCGAATTGAGTTGCTAATATTCTGTCATAAGCAATAGGTTTTCCGCCTCGTTGCAAATGTCCTAGTAAAGTAACTCTGATATCAGTAGCAACTCCAGCCTCTTTTAATTCATGCATTAAACGGTTACCGGCTCCACCTAAACGCAGATTGTGATGACCAAATTCATCGTTATTTTGATATTGATGTGTTCCTTCGAGAGGACAAGCCCCTTCTGAAATCACAATATTTACAAATCCGTGTTTATTTTGAATTCTTTTATTTATACGTTCGATAATTTTATTGATGTTGTATGGTATTTCAGGAATCACGCAAACTTCTGCCCCACCGGCGACTGCTGCATGAAGAGCTATCCAACCGGCATCTCTTCCCATTACTTCCAGAATTATTATGCGATTATGACTTTCGGCAGTTGTAACTAGTTTATCCACTGCATCTGTTGCTATTTCTACTGCCGTTGGGAATCCGAAAGTAGTATCAGTTGCACCCAGGTCATTATCAATGGTTTTGGGAACTCCTATAATATTGCATCCCATTTCGAATAGTTGTTGAGATATTCTTTGTGAGCCATCACCACCGATATTGATAACAGCCTGTACATTAAGATATTCCAATTTTCTCAGCATTTCAGCAGAGTGATCCTCTTCTATCCAGGTGCCATCACTTGCTTGAACCGGCCAGGCAAAAGGACCACCTTTGTTCGTAGTACCAAGTATAGTACCGCCCCGTACATGAATACCAGCAATAGCAGAATTATCAAGCTCAATAATCTCCATCGGATCACGCAAGATACCGTTAAAAGCATCTCTACTTCCGATGATCTCCCATTCTTTTTCTGTTGATGCTCGTTTAACGATTGCTCTGATAGCTGCGTTTAAGCCGGGGCAATCGCCGCCGCCAGTAACCACAAGACACCTTTTCTTCATAAATGCTCCACATTATATTTACACGGTTAGATTCATTAATTCGGGTTTAAATGACAAGGATTTTTTTTAAACACCTGGTTATCCAGCTGATATTCTGATTACCAATTTGATATTCTGGTTCACGATCCCCCGATTGGAAACCAGCTAAGACTTTACTACGTTCCCAAAACATACTTGTGTACTCGTTCCCAAAGCCCTATTGGTAACGAGAGTAGAGTCTATCAGTGCCTATCCTTCCTTATGAGAACAACGCCTGCCCCGCTTAATAGCTTCGGGTGAAAGACTCGTCCAGTCTACGCTAAGCTTCGACTTGGCAAGCAGGAAGACAGCTACTCCGTCATCTCGCCCAATCTCCGTAGTAGAGCTACTACGAAGGATGAAAGTAGAATGAAATGGAATCGAGAGATCTCATTTTATGAAAAAATATCAATGTTAACAATAATAGAGATTTCTCCATGCACTTTGCTTAGGCGAAATGACAACTACTAAGGAGTGAACGTGTTTTACTCGAGTCGTCATCCTGCAACTTTAACAAAAAAGCCCCTCAGTTTACACCGAAGGGCTAAATTCTAACTGCTAATTGCTATCTTCTATTTGATCATGATCATTTTACGGGTTTTAGTATAACTATCTGTTTCTAGCTTATACAAATATATACCGCTTCCGTATGCTGTTCCATCCCATTTAATTATATGTTCACCGGCATTCAATATTTGTCTCTCAATTAACTGACCTCTGGCATTATATATTGTAAGTGCTCCTTCCTCACCTTCTTTGATGTCGCAATTGATTGTTGTACTTGGGTTGAATGGATTTGGATAATTAATTTCCAGCATTGATGTTGTTGGAAGTTCCGGAGTAGAAGAACCCTCCAGCATCGCACTTATCGGTCCCCACATATTGGAAGTTCCATCGTATTCTGTAGCTTCAAGGTAGTAATAGTAAATCACGTTTTCATTCACTTCATGATCTTCAAAGATATAGGTATAAGGCTGAGTTGTATTTGTTCCTGGCTCACTATAGAGCAATATTTGATCAGGTGAATTCTCAATTGATCTATATAGATTCCATGCATTTATGGAAGACTCTGTTTGTGTAGTCCAGCTGATCTGTACAAACTTATTCATAATTATCGCAGTTGAGAAATCAGTAAGAGTTACAGGGAGTGGAGATTCATTTTCTGCACCCGGTGTCCCCAATCCTGTTGTGTTTTCTGTCCAGTTTGTTACCGTTGCTCCATCACCAGTAGAAGTTCTTTCAAACACATTATTAGCATCCCACGTCCATGGAGAACCTACAGTCCCATTATCATTGAAACTATCAAGAATTTCTGCATCACTTGTTGCATCATAGATATCTACACCGTCAACTCCACCATTAAAGTAGAATGCTGAACCAATAAAATCTGCAGTAATCGGTGAATAAGTTGTATTAAAGTTGGTCTCATCCTGAGTGATAATAATATATCCACCAGGAGCAATAGTACCACTAAGATCAACTGTTTGGGTTGGATTACCTGGATTCGAATTGTAATATCTGGCCTGAATATTGGCTAAAGACAATGTACTTGAAGAAGTATTATAAATTTCCATAAAGCAATTATTATTACCATTATCTCCATCAACACCGTCCCCACAGACTTCTGTTATAAATAGATCACCGACACCTGGTGCAACAGCATCAGTTACGAAATAATCGTATTCCGCAGAAGTTGAACTTTCAGGCTCATCATCAACTGCATAAATTTCGTAATATACTGTAGTTCCTTCAGATTGAACTGGTATATCGGTATCTGTAACATAAGTTGAACCTGTATCTAAAGACATTGAAATTGTTGTTCCAAGACTTCCTGAAGTCAATCCCCAATGTAATTCAACCAAACTTATTGTTCCGTCGGAATCAGTTACATCGGCTGAAACAGAGACAGTTGTTGAAGTTCCAATATTAGATGCAGGTGTTTGTGCAATATTAGAAATCACAGGTGCAAAATTTGAAACTTCAGCAATGGAAATATTATCAACATCCCAATTTCTGTAACTTCCTACTTCATAATGATACTTAAATGCAATATAAACAGAAGTTCCTGAAATCGCAGACAAGTCTAATATTCCTGAAGAAGTCCATGTATTAGTAGCAGTAGGAAGTGTAAAAGAAATTTCCGTCCATGCTGAGCTTGTAGGGTCTCCAATACCTGTGTAATTTGTTGAATAATATAACTTCAGATAATTATTTAAATCGTCAGAACCATAATTATAAGATGTATCAAATAATAATACTTCTCCTAAATAATTATCAAAATTTATGCCTGGTAATACTAACCAATCTTCTTCTGTATCTCCTGAATTATATCCACTCATATATGCACTACCGCCATCCCAAACCCATTCTTTAGTTGCACCTGAAACATTATATGTATAACAGTCTCCTAAGTCAGTAGTAAATACTTCACTGTAAGGTAGAGCTGTTGTGGCTGGATCATTCACAGTATAATCGTATTCGGCAGAAGTTGAAATTTCAGGTTCATCATCAGTAGCTTCAACCTCATAATAAACAATTGCTCCATCCGATTGTGCCGGAATATCAGAAGTAGTTGTATAAGTATCTCCACTTGAATTGGGCATAGCGATTGTGTTTCCTAAACTTCCAGATGTTAATCCCCAATGTAATTCAACGTTAGTAATAGTTCCATCAGAATCTGTTACATCAGCAGAAACAGAAACTGTAGTTGTGGATGTAATATCGGCTGAAGGAATCTGTGTAACATTTGTGATTGTGGGAAGACTGTTTCCACCAGCTGGTGTATAAACATGATAGCCAAGATATTCCGTATCTGATGAACTGGCATTATTTACTACAGCATTAGTAACTTCAATCCATTCACCACTTCCATCTAAAACACTTTGATTTGTGTTAGCTGAAGTAATAGTAGATTTCCTGTAGAAAGATTTATTTGAACCCCAAGTTCCTGATGAATATATACAATCTACTCTATTTGACCAATCAGTTCCACCTGTGGTTATAGCCATTGGATCATCACCATTGAAATTAACCGAAGAAACAGATATACCTGTTGCATATGAAGGTAAAACAGCAGATGAATGATTGTATAAAATACTTGATCCAGAAGGTAAATCACCTGAAAGTTGATTTGCAGCAGTACTACTTCCTGAAGGTGTTGCAGTGTTTGCCCATCTTGCAAGATAATAAGTCGACAAATCTACTGAAGATGCACCAACATTTGTTATTTCGATCCATTTATCATAGCTTGCTCCTTCATAATATTGTGAAATAATCACATCTCCCC